>NZ_DAMDAY010000133.1:0-12499 GCF_032093475.1 Lysinibacillus sp.
AACTTTTAAAGTGGCTCCAACATCTGTAGAGCGAGCGTTAGAATCATTCGGTGTATCTGTCTCATATTCGACAGTCATGATGCTTTCTAAGCCTAATTCAATTGCTTCTGAACCTTCTACTTTTAATACAAAACCCATTTTCGTACCTCCTAAAATTTGTTGAATCATGACGTCTAACATTCTAAGGAAATCATATTAGCTACAGCTATCTTTTTCACGATGTCTTACCCGTATCGTGAAATAGCTAATTTTCCAATATTAGCAATTAGTCGCTCGATTCATATTTATGTTAAAAGATTTATACATGATAAACCTTAAACATACGACTGAAAAATTGAATAACTGTATGTTTAAACTTGTTAGGCTTTAACAGCACTTGTCCCTTTTGTAATCATTACCTTTATCATTCAGCCATTTACTTTTTTGACTGCTTGGATTATTGCTAAAGAAACGAACGATATTTTCATGCTTAAAGTCACCTGATTGGAAGCGTAAAATTCTTTCATATACGTACTCACCTGTGTTTTGTAAATAGAATCGAATCCATCCTCTTCCATCGCTAGACTTCTAGCTTTATAAATATAAACAATATATAAACATTTAAGAAAAAAATTTACAATGAAATCAATATGAGGCTAAACTATGTACTAGAAACTCTAATTTCTATTTTTATGCATTTTTTATACGAAAATCACTAATGATAGTATGTATCACAAAAGTAACTATACAACACCAAAAATTAATGTCAATATTTTCTATAGAAGATATTGTCATTAAAAACAATTTAAAGTATGTTTAGTAAAAATGTTACATAGTAATAATTATGATATTTTTTCAGTGAATAATGGAATTATCCTATTTTTTTACAAAAAAACAACTAATGGTTCAATTGCTCTTAGGCCCAAAGCTGTTTTTTAAAATAATCTTCTATATAGGAAAAATGAATAAAAAGTATTAAAAATGTAGTTATATTAGTCTTTTAGAATGAATCTACATAAGATAGTTCTTTAAGCATTTGTACTTCTTCTTCATTTACAACTTCACCCTTTTATCCTTTGTAAAGTTGCATCTAAACAAAATAATCGAATACCTTGCTCTCCTTTTATTAGTTTCTGCGCAAAAGTCGTAAAGTAGTAATCAATCACTTTTTTCTTCGGCTTTATATCTCGTCATCCTCCCTAAAAGGTGCAAAAAAACCGCTCACATGAACGTGAACGGTTTTGTAGACTATGCCTTTTGATAACGAAGCACTGGTGTACGAGCAGCGCGTGTTTCGTCTAAACGAGATACGACTGTTGTATGTGGTGCTTCTTGTACAATCGATGGATTTTCTTCTGCTTCTTTCGCAATTTGAATCATTACATCACAGAATGCATCTAACGTTTCTTTAGATTCTGTTTCAGTTGGCTCAATCATTAACGCCTCTTCCACATTTAATGGGAAGTATGTTGTTGGTGGATGGTAGCCAAAGTCTAACAGACGTTTTGCGATATCTAATGTACGAACGCCTTGTTTCTTTTGACGGCGACCAGATAACACAAATTCATGTTTACAGTGACGGTTATATGGAAGATCATAGAATGGCTCTAAACGACGCATCATGTAGTTGGCGTTTAGGACTGCATATTCTGTAACAGCTTTTAAGCCATCTGGACCCATTGTACGAATGTACGTATAAGCACGAACGTTGATACCAAAGTTACCATAGTAAGGTTTTACGCGTCCGATTGATTGTGGACGATCGTAGTCGAAGTGATATGTGCCTTCTTCAGTTCTAACTAATACTGGTTTTGGTAGGAATGGAATTAAGTCTGCTTTTACGCCTACTGGGCCGGAACCCGGACCACCGCCACCGTGTGGACCTGTAAATGTTTTGTGCAGATTTAAATGTACGCAGTCAAAGCCCATGTCGCCAGGACGTGCTTTACTCATTACGGCATTTAAGTTCGCACCATCATAGTACACTTTACCGCCTACAGAGTGAATTAGCTCTGCCATTTCAATAATGTTTTCTTCAAATAAACCAAGTGTATTCGGGTTTGTTAGCATTAAAGCAGCTGTATCAGAACCTACTACTTTACGAAGATCTTCAATATCTACTAGACCATTCTCATCCGATTTAACAGTAATTGTTTCAAAACCTGCTACTGTTGCCGATGCTGGGTTAGTACCATGTGCTGAGTCAGGAACAATGACTTTATTACGGTGTCCCTCACCATTTGCTTCATGGAATGCACGAATCATCATTAATGCTGTCCATTCACCGTGAGCACCTGCTGCTGGTTGTAATGTCACTTCATCCATTCCTGTAATTTCTACTAAAGAAGTTTGTAAATCATAGAGAAGCTCCATTGCACCTTGTGCTGTTGATTCATCCTGTAATGGGTGAACATTGGCAAAGCCTGAAAGACGTGCAACTGTTTCGTTAATTTTCGGATTGTATTTCATCGTACAAGAGCCAAGCGGATAGAAGCCAGAGTCTACTCCGTGGTTTCTCCGAGAAAGTGCCGTGTAATGACGCATAATATCAAGCTCAGACACTTCAGGTAATTCTGCCGCTTCAGCACGAACTAAGTTTGCAGGTAATAAATCTGCTAGGTCTACTTCTGGTACATCAAGTGCCTCTAAGCTATAGCCAACACGACCTTCTTTTGAAATTTCAAAAATGAGTGATTGATTTTCGTTATGCATTAAGAGCCCCCATTTCTGCAACTAGTGCATCAATTTCTTCTTTTGTGCGTAATTCAGTAACTGCTATTAGCACATGATTTTTAAGAGAGTCATAATTTTGACCTAATGGATATCCACCGATAATCCCTTTTGCAATTAAGCCTTTATTGATTTCCTTCACACATTTATTCGTTTTCACAACGATTTCGTTGAAGTGGGCACCTTGGAATGCTACTGTAAAGCCTGCTGCTTCAAAGGCATTTTTCGCATAACGTGTTTTCGCAATATTTTGTGTTGCCATTTCACGAATGCCTTGTTTACCTAGAGCTGTCATGGCTACAGAAGCTGCAAGTGCAAGAAGAGCTTGGTTCGAACAAATATTAGATGTCGCTTTATCACGACGGATATGCTGTTCACGTGCTTGTAATGTTAATACATAACCACGACGACCTTCACCATCTACTGTTTCACCAACAAGACGGCCTGGAACCTTACGCATTAATTTTGTTGTTACGGCAAAGAAACCACAGTGTGGTCCACCGAATGCTTCAGAAATACCGAAAACTTGCGCATCCCCTACACAAATATCCGCACCTAGTTTACCAGGAGGTGTTAAAATGCCTAATGCCAGTGGATTAGAAGATACCACAAACAAGCTTTTTGCTTCATGAGCAATATCCCCGATGACTTGAATATCTTCTACTTGACCAAAGAAGTTTGGATATTGAGCAATAACAGCTGCTGTGTTGTCATCAATCATCTCTTTTAATGCATCCACATCTGTCACGCCATCTTTTTGTGGAATTGTCACGATTTCGATCGATTGACCATAGGCATATGTAGCCACAACATCACGATATTCTGGGTGCACTGTTTCAGACACTAAAATTTTCTTACGACGTGTATGACCAGCTGCCAGCATACCTGCCTCTGCTAATGCTGTACCACCGTCATACATTGAAGAGTTAGCGAGATCCATACCTGTTAGCTCAGCAATCATTGTTTGGAATTCAAAGATTGCTTGTAGCTCACCTTGTGAAATCTCCGGTTGATATGGCGTATAAGCTGTATAGAACTCTGAACGAGAAATAACATGATCCACGATGACTGGTTTATAGTGGTTGTAAACGCCTGCACCTAAAAATGATACATTAGCATTTGTGTCCTTATTTTTTGCGGCAAGTGCCGTTAATTCTTTTAATAAAGCAGACTCTGATTTTGCTTCCTTAATGTCATAAAGGCCTTTAAAACGTACTTTCTCTGGAATATCCTCGAATAATTCATCTACTGAGGATACACCGATTACGTCTAACATTTCTTTTTGATCTTGCTCCGTCATTGGTAAATAACGATGTTTCATAAATGTAGGTCCCTCTTTTCAACTATTATTTTGAACGCTTGTAAAACGGTGTTTCTACTGTGATTACCTTTAAGTGCTTACCACGAATTTCGATTTCTAGCTCAGTTCCGATTGTTGCGAATTGACTGTCAATTAACGCGTGACCAACATTACGTTTAGATGAAGGAAGCTGTGTGCCCGTTGTTACTTCACCAATTTCCTTACCATCCTTCAACACTTTGTAACCATGGCGTGGAATTCCTTTATCGATCATTTCAATTCCTACCAGTTTACGAGGAAGACCATTTTCCTTTTGTGCTACTAATGCTTCGTGACCGATAAAGTCTTCTTTATTTAATTTCACAGCAAAGCCAATACCTGCCTCAAGTGGAGAAATTGTTGCTGATAGCTCTTGACCATATAGTGGGAGCCCCGCTTCAAAACGAAGTGTATCACGACAACCAAGACCTGCAGGGACAACGCCTTTATCCTGACCTGCCTCTAAAATTTTTCCCCATAGTGCTTTAATATCTTCTGGAGCACCATATAATTCAAAGCCATCTTCACCTGTGTAGCCACTACGAGAAACTAATACTTTATGGCCTGCCACTTCAACATCCTCTTGGAAGCGGAAAAATTTAATGGCACTCACATCAGTTGAAGTTAAAGATTGCAGCACTTCTTCTGCTAACGGACCTTGAAGTGCAATTTGTGCATAGGCATCTGATTGGTTATCAATCGTCACATCATATTGATGTTGATTTTCCATCATCCAATCATAGTCCTTTTCGATATTTGCTGCATTAACACATAATAAATAGTGATTGTCCGCTAATTTATAGGTTAATAAATCATCAACAACGCCACCATTTTCATAGCACATAGCTGTGTATTGTGCTTGGCCCGCCACTATTTTTGACACATCATTTGACAAAAGATTTTGTAAAAATTCTAATGCATCTGGACCAGTGACTAAAATTTCACCCATATGTGATACATCAAATAACCCTGCACGATGACGCACTGCATCATGTTCTTCCTTAATAGAAGAGAATTGAACAGGCAATTCCCATCCACCGAAGTCAACCGTTTTCGCACCGTACTTCGCATATTCTTCAAATAGAGGTGTACGTTTTAATTCGTTCGCCATTCTTTTTTGCCCCCTTATTGTTAATTACATTTTTACTAGTAGTAGTTCGTCTGCTTTTTGTAGTAGTACAGTCCATGCGCTTTCTTGCTCGCATATATACTTGTAGACATAAAAAAAGACAGACGAACCCCTTTTCGGGATTCTCTGTCCTTGCACCTGAAAGTTACACCAGACTAGCTCGCAATGCTTTTACCATTGCCAATTAGTCGGCTTTCCCCTTTGGTGGCTGTTATTGTTATACTACAGCTCTCTCCAGAGTTGCGTCTTGTACGAGTCCTTTTACCTGAGAGATTCATAGCCATTACTACTTGCTCCTTCGGTGGCGTCTATACGCGCTCTCCCCGCACAATCATCCGCCCAAGATAGATCTTGGTACTATTTAGTATTCAATGAACATTTAGTTACTTATTTGTCTATATCCTAACATTAAATGCATTGAAAAGGCAATCATTTTTTAAAAGATAATAAAATACGAACATTATTTTAATAAAATTGTATTATCGTTCGTTTTTTAATCTTTTCACTTGAAATACTAAATACTCTAGAATTTGGCGAATCGTTCTGCCTTCTGTCAGTACTTGGATATGTCCTGCATCACGATAAAACTTTCTTCTGTAATGATACAGACTTTCTAATTCTTCCTTTGTTGAGCTCTGTACAATGGGTCTGTTTGGATCATGCTGTATTCGTTTATAAATATCTTCAAAAGACGCATCTAGAAAAAATACTAATCCACTACGTCTCATAATTTTTCGATTTTCAGCATTTATGGCAACGCCACCACCTGTGGAAATAATACATGCCTCATTTCGGAAATTTTTTAAAAATTCTGTTTCTATTTCCCGAAAGCGGGCCTCTCCGTATTTTTCAAAAATCTGTGGAATTGTCATCCCCTGCTGACGCACGATCTCATGATCCATATCATAATATGGCATCTTTAATAAATAGCTTAAACGTCTTCCTAACGCACTCTTTCCACTACCCATAAACCCAACTAAATATATTTTTCGCAATTCGAATCACCTTCTTATAACTACGATTCTACACTGTCTGACAAAATTTGTCCTAATAAATTTATCGTAGCTCGAACATTCAATTTTTCTAGCCCATCATATGTTCGTAACTGCATTTCATAAGACATACAATACGCAAGAACAAAAGTAGTTACAAAAAATAATAATGCAATTGCGATCAAAAAAATAGCCCCTCTGTCATTTTTCAATAATTGGCACATAGAAGCTCCGCTCCTTTTGAACACCACTAGCCATTTCGACAGCTACTGTCAGCATATTTTCTGTATAGTTAAATTGACATCGATTGAGTCCTATTAGCATAGGAACATGTCCACCGTTTACTTGTTCACGAATAATATTCGAATAACAATCAATATGATGCAGTGTATTTGCTGTTTGAAAAGTCATTCTTTTGTAATCTGCACGAACTGAAAATGTAGAAACATCTTGTAGAGCATGATTTAAATCAGAGACAAATAGTTCCCATTTTGTTTGTTCATCCGATAACACCGTTGATTTCATTTCAGCAAACCATAATATGACGAGGACAAAAAGATGAGAAATTAGCACAAAAACAACTAATTGAAACATGGCTTCTAATAATGTATAGCCCTTGTCATCCATGAGCTTCACCATTGACGTTGATACATTTTTGACGTAGCTCACGTGTATTTTGAAATCGAACACAAACGTCCTGTCCATCAAATATCCAATGGTAATCAACTTGTTCAATCGTTCTAGTGCCTTCTGTTTGTTGCTTTGCTTGATATTGTTTTATGCCCTCATAGGCAGTTTCAGCTGCAATCACCTCTAGTTTTTTATTCAGTAGATTTGTCTTCATTGTATAGGTAATGGGTAATAATGATGTGCAAAGTAATGTAAAAATACCCATAGCTAAAATAGTTTCCGCAAATGAATAGCCTGACTCATTCAATCCTAGCTCTCCCTCTCCCTATCGTTATGATTACTTTTTTCTTTCCCCAAGATGTTTTAAAGGCAATGGTGCCGGCTGACATAACGTTCCCATTGTAATTATAAATAAGTGTATGAATCGAACTCTCTGCAGGTAAAAACTCAACCCCTTTAGGAAAAGGACGTTCATATAAAGTCGTATAAAAATCTTTTTGAATGACATAACGATTCGTTGAACTTTCCATTTTCAAGGCGATATATTGGCGTTGGCTCATGCTGTACGTCTGTATATATTGAATATCGAGTTGCATTTGCGTAAAAAATCGTTCTAATTCCTTCATTTCCGCTAATTTGAATGAAAATTTACTAACGATCGCTGTTAAACTCATGATAAGAAATAAGACAATAAGGATCTCGAGAAGCGTAAAACCACCATTTTTATTACCGATCATCAGCTATTAGACCCAGTCTCCAAGCTAGCATTAGCTGGACGCACCTCTCCGTCACTTGTAATCTTAATTTCCTCTTTATTCGGGCATGTCGTTTCATTTTCTTTTAAATAACCTTCTGCAACTAAATCGTCTAATGTAGGATAGGCCATAAAATCTACACGATAGGCCTCTACCTGACCTTGCACCATAGAGATATAAGCTGCACAGCCCTTCTTATCTATTGTGGCAAAATGCTTTGTAACATTTGGAATAGTAATCAGAATAAGGATCGATATGATTAATAAGACAATTAGCATTTCGATTAAAGTGAAACCAGCTTGCCGATTGATACGTTTCATTTTTTTCCTCCTAAACTAATTCAATCATATGATAGATTGGTAATAATAAACTGACATAGGCTGCGACAATACATATAGCAATGAGGATAAAGAAGGTTGGTTGCACAAACGCTAGTATTTTTTGCAAAAGTTGCTCTTGTTTTTCCATTAATAATTCACTGTACAATACTAATTCTTTTCCTAAATAACCGCTTTGCTCGCCGTGCTCTACAAAAACCGGGAAATCCTTCTGGAAAACAGCCATCACGATAACCGCTTGTGTTAAGGACTCACCAAAAATGACTCTTTCTTTAATACGTTGCGAAAGAATTTGAAGAAAAGGTTGTAGTTGTTGATCCTCAAGCAATTGGAGACTTGCTTGTAATGAAAATCCACTTTGCAGCAAACTTCCTAAATAAGCAGCAAATTGTCTTGTCAAAGCTAACCTGATATAAAATTGAATGAAGGGAATTTTTAATAATATTGATAGTTGGTAGGCAATGGACTGTCGTTTGAGATAGAGGTGAAAAATTAATAAGCTACCTGTTATTATGACTATCGTAAGAATGACGATATCTGGAACATGTAATAACATGTTGGATAAAGCAATACTTGATTCGCCTGATTCATTCGTTCGGCTAACAACCATCCTCTCGATATTTGGCAAGAAAATTGTTCGAAACACAAAAAATAACAATAGTAAAAATAAGATAAGTGTTACTGGATAGACAAGAAGCTTCATTAGTTTTTTCTTTGTCTTCTCACTTACCGTTATCTGCTTAGCCACACCCTGTAAAGCTTCTATCATATGGCCATTATTTTCTGCAACTGTGACTGACATTAAATAATGTTTAGCAAGCTGTAATGTTTCAAGTATCCCTGTAACACCTACTCCTTGCCTAAGTTTTTCATCAATTTGCTGCTGAATGTCCTCATGGGCCTTAATATGATGAGGTAGTAGCATTGAAATAGCTTGTGGTAATAAATAACCTTCCTGCAATAGCACACATAAACGATTAAAAAATTGTGCCTGCTCCCTTAATCTCCATTTTGTAGCTCTATTGTAATAAAACATAAATTTATCGATGTATGTTTGTAGCTGCATAACGTCTCTCCACTAGTTCTTTTTGCCCCATTAATGTGAGGTTATATGGAAGCTCATAGTTCCCCTGTTCTTTAATAGCCATAATGGCTCTTGTTAGATGTATATCATGTAAAATTTCAAAGACTGCACGTCGTTCATCATGTATAGCTGACACCTGTAAAAGTTTTTGCGCCACAATTCCGATAACGGTTTGGCGAAGTTCCTCTATTGTCACACCTAAGTCCATTAATCGATAAAGACAGCTAATTGAATCTTTTGCATGAATTGTGGAGACAACTAAATGTCCTGTTAAAGACGCTTGAATAGCAATTTTCGCTGTTTCTTTATCCCGTATTTCACCAATCATAATCACATCAGGTGAGTGGCGTAAAATGGCTTTTAATCCCGTAGCATATGTAACGCCTGCTCGCTCATTTACCTGGATCTGAAGTAGATTTGCTTGGCTATTTTCTACAGGATCTTCTAAGGAAATCACATGTCGATTTAATTCTGTTGAGCAATAGTGAAGTAAGGAATAAAGTGAAGTAGATTTGCCAGAGCCTGTTGCCCCCGTAAAAAACAAAAGACCTTGTTGGCTTTGCACAAGCTCCATTAATTGATGTGCTGCACTTTTGGAAAAACTTAAGGAAGTTAGTGGGAATGCATGATTTTGGAGAAGTAAACGGATAATTAAGCTTTCTTTTAAAAAGACGGAAGGTAATGTAGAAACACGAAAGGCGTATGGATTTTGCTCCATCGCTTTTTGAAAGGAGCCACTTTGAGGTTTTCGTCGCTCACTAATATCTAATTCCGCAAGAAATTTATAGTAGGAGATCATTCTCTCCGCAAGATCGATCGGAAGCTCGCCAGCTTGAAGAAGCTTATCATATTTTCGAAAATAGATCCGATATGTTGTATTGCTTGGAACGAGTAATAAATCGGATGCACCAAAATGATAAGCCTTTAGTAAAAGTTGCTCACATCTTTGTTCAACAACTGTTTCAAAACTCTGCATATATGCACCTCTCTTCTAGTTCATTCGAATATGACCGCTCTATTCGTTATTTCCTAGTATAAAGAGGAAAAGTGCACGAGAAAAGCCCTTTTCTGAAAATAAAAACTTGTTATACATTTTACTATCAATTATGTTTTTTGCTATAAAAGTGTGGATAAAATGCAATTTTCCACTAAAAAGGAACATAAATACATGAAAAAATTAATATTTATGCCAAAATGAATGTATCTTTTTCAATAATACAATATAATAGAATCAACATGATTATTTTCCTAACACTTGGTAGATGAACATAATTTTTATAAAAACTTAAAGAGGTGAAACACATGATCCATCCATTGAAAATTACGAGTACACTTGCTGATGAAACAAGATACTCTATTTATGAGTATATGTTGCAAGAGAAAAAAACAGTCACAGTACAACATATAGCTGATCAATTTGGTATCCATCCAAACGTTGCCAGACTTCATTTAACGAAACTTTCGGAAATCAATATTATTTCTGCTGATTATGTAAAAACAGGTAAAGGTGGAAGACCTGGACGAGTTTATAAAGCTTCAGAGAAAGGTGTATCACTAACATTTCCTAGACGTGACGAAGATCGTTTATTAAAATGGACGATTCAATTAATTCAAGATGTCGGACCATCTGCGTTAACGAAGTGTCAAGAAATTAGCTACCAAGACGGCTACCAGCAAATGAAAAATTATATCAGTGCTGAAATGACATTAAATAATTCTCTTTCCTTCGATGAAAAGCTTCAGTTATTAACTGACAATGCCGCATTAATCGGCTATATTCCACAAATTCAACAAACTGAACTTGGAAAAAAAGTGATATTCTCCATTTTTAATTGTCCATTCCAGGAGCAACTGACAGCACATTCTGAAATTGTTTGTTCATTACATGAATCCTATTTAAAAGGACAATTAGATGCTCTATTTTCTAATAATGAACTTGTGCAAGTTGAAAGTATGATACATAATTGTGATTTATGTAAATATGAAATAAACGTGACAGAAATCGATCACTAGTTTAAAAATCCATTTGTTTGTCACAAAGATCGGAGAAGTTCCAGTTTACAGACACCTTTCATATCATTTATAATGAGTAAGAGATTATTGTGTCGTGGGCAAAAGGAGGGGAAATCTTCATGGATAATATGTATAAAGTTATGGCATTCTGGACAGGTATTTTTGCCGTTATGTTCTACCTTGGTGGTATGAACGAGGTATCGCTATTATTCTTAGGTAATACAGGTTTATTCTTATTATTAGGCTTCTTAAACCTTTCAGAACGTATGTACATGTACATTTTCGGAGCATATTTAACTGTATTCTTCGCTGGCTTCACGTACTATACAACATTCATTCACGTACCTGGTGGCGGTCATTAATACAAAAAATCGCGTATCTCACTACAATTGAGATACGCTTTTTTATATGATGCGGCCTTTTTAAAATCCATTTAAAAATGGATTTGTCTCCATTTCTGCACCTACAGTCGTATAATTACCGTGTCCAGGATAGATAATAGTATCCTCTGGTAATGACAGTAATTTATTATGGATTGAATCCAATAATATTTTTGTCGATCCACCCAATAAATCTGTACGTCCGACACCTTGTTCAAATAACGTATCTCCTACAATCGCAAAACCATCTTGCTCAAAAATATAGGAAATACTACCAGGTGAATGTCCTGGTGTAAAAACAGCCTGAAAAACAAAATTACTAATTTCAAATGGCTGTTCTTCTTTGATGATGGTGTCTTGCGCTGGTGCAGCTACTCGATAATCTGGTAATGCAGCATATTTACTAGAGCCATTCTTAGTAGGATCTCCTAGCCAGCTAACTTCCTTTTCGTGAATCCATACTGGGACATCAAACACTTCACGCACAGCATCAACGGCTCCAATATGGTCAAAATGGGCATGCGTTAAAAAGATAGCTAACGGTTTTAAACCATTGCTACGGATTGTTTTAATAAGACGCTCCGCTTCCTCACCTGGATCAAATATAATACATTCTTTTTCTTTATTCGATACGATATAGCAATTCGTTTGGACCGGTCCAAGAGAATAACTTCGTACGTTCATCATAGTTATCACCTCAACTTTCTATTATACAGGCTTTGCCACAATTTGACGATAAATGTTCATAGTTTGCGCTATTTTAGTTCTCGACAAAAATAAGTAGAACGTTTACAATTAAGGAGGAATATTGTTTGCGACATTCATTTTCTGATGTCGAAAGGAGTGTCTATTTTTAATGAACTTATTAATGGTTATTTTTGGTCTAGTAGCGATTTTAGCTGTAGTTGGTACATTCCAAGCAATTAAAGAAAAGAACCTATTAAGCGTTGTTTTCAATTTATTAAGTGCTGTTGTATTTGGATGGTTCGTCATCATGACAATTGTTCACAGCGGTTACCCACCAACATTACACTAAAATTTTAGACAGAAAAAGAGCAGTCTCCACGGAGATTGCCCTTTTTTTCACTACTTATTTAATTTAAGGAATCGTTTCTTACCAATTTGTATCA
>NZ_DAMDAY010000134.1:0-10450 GCF_032093475.1 Lysinibacillus sp.
GAAAGCTTAGATCGCAAATTTATTCGAATTTCGTTAGGCGGCGTTCGTGACGAATCTGAAATTCGTGGACATAGACGTACGTATGTTGGCGCAATGCCTGGTCGTATTATTCAAGGAATGAAAAAAGCAGGTACCATTAATCCGGTATTTTTATTAGATGAAATTGATAAAATGTCTAATGATTTTAGAGGCGACCCTGCAGCAGCAATGCTAGAAGTATTAGATCCTGCGCAAAATAATACATTTAGTGATCATTATATTGAAGAGCCATATGATTTATCGAATGTGTTATTTATTGCAACAGCTAATGATTTGAGTAGTATTCCTGGTCCATTATTAGACCGTATGGAAGTTATTTCTATTGCAGGTTATACTGAAATTGAAAAAACTCAAATTACGAAAAATCACCTAATCCCTAAGCAATTGAAAGAACATGGATTGAAAAAAACGCAAGTAGTGATTAAAGATGAAGCAGTCATCGATATTATACGCTATTATACGCGCGAGGCAGGTGTTCGTGGTTTAGAACGACAAATCGCAACCCTTTGCAGAAAAATTGCCAAAATCATTGTATCTGGTGAGAAAAAACGGGTAACTGTTAGCTCAAAATCACTACAAGAGTTAATCGGTAAACATCGATTCCGTTATGGGCAGGCTGAAAAGGAAAACCAAGTCGGTGTCGCTACTGGGCTTGCTTATACAACTGTAGGCGGAGATACGTTACAAATCGAAGTATCCTTGACACCTGGTAAAGGAAAGTTACAGCTTACTGGTAAGCTTGGGGAAGTCATGAAGGAATCTGCTCAAACAGCATTATCCTATGTTCGCACGAAAATGGAAGATCTTGATGTGGATGCGGAATATTTCGATACACATGATATTCACATCCATGTACCTGAAGGCGCTGTACCTAAAGATGGACCTTCTGCAGGTATTACTATGGCAACTGCTATTGTCTCCGCTATTTTACATCGCCCAATTCGCCGTGAAGTTGGTATGACAGGCGAGATTACATTACGGGGCCGTGTATTGCCAATCGGAGGTCTAAAAGAAAAAACATTAAGTGCTCATCGTGCAGGCTTAACAACAATCATATGTCCAAAAGATAATGAACGTGATTTAGAGGATATTCCTGACAGTGTACGTGAGCAACTAACATTTAAACTAGTGTCATCGGCTGATGAAGTTTTAGCCTATGCACTGGACGGAGGTTTTTAGAAAAATGAAAGTCCATAACGTCGAAATGGTCATTAGTGCGGTACGGCCAGACCAATATCCAGAAGATGGACTGCCAGAATTTGCATTAGCTGGTCGTTCGAATGTAGGAAAGTCTTCCTTCATTAATCGAATGATCGGCCGTAAAGCTTTAGCACGTATTTCTTCTAAGCCTGGTAAAACACAAACCCTTAACTTTTATAAAATTGAAGAGCAATTGTTTTTTGTGGATGTACCGGGTTATGGTTATGCAAAGGTTTCAAAGTCTGAGCGTGAAGCTTGGGGGAAAATGATAGAGCGCTACTTTACTGGGCGTCAGGAATTAAAAGCAGTTGTACAAATTATAGACTTGCGTCATCCTCCAACGGCTGATGATCGCATGATGTATGATTTCCTAAAGCACTATAATATTCCTTGTATTGTGATTGCAACAAAGGCAGATAAAATTCCAAAAGGTAAATGGGATAAGCATAAAAAGATTGTCAAAGAAACATTGGAAATGGAAAAAGGCGATACTCTAATTGTCTTCTCTTCAGAAACGGGTCTTGGCTTTGAAGAAGCTTGGAGAACAATTGAAAATAAAATGTAATGTAAAAACATCTATTGTGTCTAGTCGTTAGGACAGTAGATGTTTTTTTCATTTTTACAGAAGGTAATGTAGAAAGTTGTAGAAAATGCTTGATGATTAAAATATTTGTCCGATAAATTAGATAGGAGGTGGACTAGATGGATATTGCAGCTTTATCGATGGCAATGAATCAAGCAACACTTATGCAAAACGTTTCTTTAGCTGTTACGAAACAGGCAATGGAGATGCAACAACAAAACACAGAGCAGTTAGTTGAAATGTTAGATGCTCCACATCCGACAGCTGGACATACAATTGATATTCAAGTATGAAACAGGCAGGTAGCTTGAAAGTAGGAAGCTACCTCTATTTTTATCGCTTGAAAAGATTAATAGTCTAAATTGTAACTTTTTAAATAAGAAAAGCTACCAATAATACGATATAATGATTACTAATATTTAGTAAGGAGGCAGGATTTTTGAAGAAATATTCATACATAATCATGATCATGTTACTTCTGGTTGTCGGTTTAGCCTTTAACCAACCGGCTAAAGCTGCCCAATTAGTTACTGGAACCTTTGTGGATGTAACATTTTCAGAATACACAAAGCCAGATGGCACGATAGAACAACAACTTAGTAAAGTAACTTTGCAAAATGATCGTGGCCGAACAGTGACTTTTAATATTAATAAAAATACTCGATTATATATTAACAACACGGCAACGACTATCGAGGGCTTTAAGATGGGAATGGAAGTTGAAGCTGAAATTTCTCTAAGAAGTGTTGTTGAACTGCGAGGTACATCTACAACAGCAACAGAACCGAATGGACCATCCACAGGATCAGGAAGTAGCAGTAAAACAACAGCTGGTGTAGTAACGAGTATCGATCCAAATGGGTTATTTATTATAGTGAAGCCAGATGTAGGTGAAGAAACGACTTATTATATTAACAAAGAGACTAATTATCAAAAAGGCTCTTCAGCCACTGATATTAGTGCGTTATACGTTGGGGATCGAGTTAAACTAAACTTTAAAAATAAAAACACTTCTGTCGTAACAAAAGTAGCCATTAGTGAGACAGGCACATTAGTTGAAAACTTATACAAAGGCGAAATACAAGCAGTCAATCCTAATGCCAATAAATTAACGGTGAAAAATCAACATGCCTTTATTAACTGGCAATTTGGCTCTCAAACAACCAATGATCTATCGACAATGTCTTTTACATCCAAGGTACCAATATATGTTGGCAATACGAAAGTCGAAAAAGGTCAACTGAAAAATTATATCGGTAGTGAAGCATACTATGCGACGGTTAAACAATTCGGTAAAGAAGTCATTGAGAAAATTGTAGTATTGAAAAACAATGAACGAACATATTACGAACCCATGTTGTCTGTAGATACAGATTACCAATTATTGAAGCTGAAATCTGCAGGCACATTGTACTTCCATAATGGAACTATTTTAATTCGTAATGGACGTTTAATTGAACCAACTGGTCTTTTAGCGTATGGTACGGCATTTGTCATTGCAGATGGTGCTGCACGTGACCATTATGCGCAGGTTGTACAAGTGACAAGTGATAGCTTTATGTCACCTAACTTAGCTGGACATGAATTATATTATGGACGCTTATCTCAAGCTGATGGGTATTTAATTGAAATTGATGATGCGATGAAAATTGAATCAAATGTTTTCAAGAAAACAGATGATACTGTCTTATCAGTTAGTAATTCAACAAAGGCAATGGTCGATGATGGCAATAAAACATACAGCGTCATGCCAGATATTGAGCTTTATTTATCCGAAGGTGATTATGGTTACTTCTATGTGAAGGAAGGACATGTACAAGCACTTCATATTTTAGATAATGCTAAACCAGTAGCCCCATTAATGCTGACTGGGAAACTACAGTCTGTAAAATCGAAGTATCCAGCTGTAATTAACGTAAAAAGTGTAAGCCAATGGCAGAATGGCCGTTGGTATGAGGCTGGTGAAATGGTGGATATGAATATTGACCAAGCAACGATCATTAAAGCAGGTAAAGTGATACAGCCTTCCGATCTACAAGCATCCGACCGTTTAGTTGTATTATCAGATCGATTTGTAAAAGCTCATTTTATTCTAGTAGATTAAAAGTAAATATAGACTGAAAATCTGCTTAGTCTCAGGCGAATAATATTTGCAAAAGGGCGATGTATTCACATTTGATGAGAAGGCTACTTCGCATAGGCAAAATGTTCGAAAGATGAGCAGATTTTTAGTCATTAAAACATGCTTCATTATGCATAACAGTGCACAGTGAAAGAAAGGACAAGCGAATGCAAAAATATTTAGCCAAACTAATGGTAGTCGTTCTTGTTATTTGTTTAATGGGAACTACTACTTCGTTCAATGCATCGGCTGCTTCATTAGAAACAACTGGTGCAGTAAAAAATGAGTATACATATGAAGAAGCTGTCTTCCTATCAGGGTCACCTGTTATTTTTAAGGGCACTAGTAAAGATATTAAAATTACACAAAAGGAATCTAAAGGCAGATTAACTGAAACTTATAACATGAAGTTGACAGGTAATAATGGAGCCACATTGACAAGAAATATCGCCTATGAATCTGATGTTGTTGACTATGCAGTTCTTGGTCAAAAAACGTCTAATGGTGAGGTAAAGAAATACACTGAAAAAATTACAATTGGAGCGATTACTTATACGTTAGTTGATTATCAATTTTCTCAAGGAACGGTGACAGATAATCGAGCTGCCTCTGATTATTATTCGGGGAATGTAATCTCTAGAAAAACCTATGCTTTTGAAACAGGAAAAGGGAAAAACGCTGTCCAAAACACAGTAACGATTGAAACCGATAGTCGCCATGCGGGCTATGAAAACTTCTGGGGAGCAACAGAAACTCAAATCACAGAGTCTGTTTATTCCTACAGTGATGGCAAAACAAGCCATGTAAAAAACCGCTTATCTACAAGTAAATCTCGTGTTTTAAATTATGAGGAGAATCTTGGAAGCTTGGGTAGTTTTGAGGGTGGCTATGCAGTTGTAAGTGAAAAAGATGTTATTTCTGAGTACACGTACGACTTATCTTCAGGACAAAAAGGGACGCTTGATTTAGATACAGAATACATGCCAACTATTGAACGTCTTATTATCCCTAAATTCCGTGATTTAACAAACCATTTTGCTAAAGAAGCGATAGAAAAAATGTATTCACTAGGTATCTATTCAGATGCAAGTAATTTCTTCTCTCCAAATACACCAATGAAACGTATAGATTTTACTACGGCAATCGGTAAAGCCGTAGACTTACGTGTATTTGAAGAAAAGAAATCGAAAAAGACTCCTACTACAAGTGTGTTTAAAGACTTAAAGCGTACGGTTAAAGATTATGGCTATATTGAATCGGCATTAAATAAAGGCATAATAAAAGGCGTTTCAGCTGACTACTTTAAACCAGATAATGCCATTACAAGAGCACAAGCAGCTACTATTTTTGTGCGTGCTTTAGGACTTGAAAATAGAGCGCCTGATCCTGGCTATCTAACGAAATTTACAGACAACAATCAAATTCCAAACTATGCTAGAGACGGCATCTATATTGCAAATGAACTTGGGTTAATGATTGGTGATTCCGCTGGCCGTTTTAATCCAAATAAGCCGCTAACTCGTGCAGAGGCTTCTCTTGTCCTTGAGCGATTCTTAAAATATTTAGAAGATGATCTAAAACAAAACTATCGTGATGATATCTTGTTCTTTAACTAAAGAAAGGACTGAACATTAATGACATATGTAAAAAAAGCATTGCTCTCTTTGCTTTGCTTCATGTTACTACTGATGACGGCAACACCTGTTGTCACGCAAGCAGCTACCACAATAAGAGATGTTCCTTCAAATAGTAATAATTATAAGGCTATTTCCTGGGCAGTGGACAATGACCTCATGTCCTTGAACAGTGCTAATAACTTTTTACCAGATGAACAAGTAACTGATCGAGAGCTTGTGCTAATGTTTGCCAAGCTAGATCGTAATTATGCGTTATCTTATATTGATAGTGTTGCCTATAATTTCTACAGTGAATTTTATTTACCATTTAACGGCACACATGTGAATGCTAATCGTTCAAAAGCGGTGACACGAGGCCAATTTGCCCAGATCTACGCTGCATTCAAAGGTTTAGATTTAGATGAACCACAGGCTGTACAATATTTATATTCGAATGATCTTTCTACCAGTGGTACAGGTAAAAAGACTTTTGCTAGCTTTAATCCATCTACTAAATTAACACGTGCGGATGTTGCTACATTTTTATATAGAGCTGTTCAAAATGGCAATTTTGCTGTACAAGGATTAAAGCGAAGTGCTGCTGGCCGTGATAATGATAGCATCACGTTACCACCAGGTTTCATGGGATCTAACAGTGCTGATTTTGAAGAACCAAAAGATAACTCAAATGACTTTACTGGACCAGAATATGTAAATAATGCATTGCAAAGTATTGTAGTTGAAAAACCGGATTTAATCGCAAATGATGTGGATTCTACACTTGTGACGGTATCGTTAAAGGCTTGTAATGGTGACCCAATTGCGGATGATAAATCGTATACATTCAAAGTGACGTCATCCTATGGGACAATTGTGGATACATCCGGTGAAGCGGTTAAAACGGTTCAATCTGATGGCTCCACTGTATCTGCTATCGTAATCGCACCATCACTAACAAAATCTGTCCGTGATACGATTTCTTTTGAGCTAGTTAATAATACAGACCCTGCTATGAAGTGTTTAGTGGGGGAGAAGTTAAATGCAGAAGTGCGTTATGCACCACAGCCAGAACTACGTATTGATTACCAAGTATATGATCCAACAAATACAGATGATAATGGTAGTGTAACACCTCCTTATGTTCCATATGAAAAATTGCCAGAGTTCTTTACTCAAAACTTAATTGATGTGTATGCTCCAGTACCTTTAGATCCTGACTCTGATGAAAAGTTATTTAGTATTGGTCAGCAAACAAATGTAACGGATGCTTTAGGGAACGTACAAAATGTTTATTTGCGCTACGGTGGATCTGATCCTAGGTACCCAGCGTTAGGATATGAACATGCAATATTACAATTTGAAAACTATGATATCTCAGTATACTTATTTGAAGAGCTCTTAAATCGCCGTTTTGATAACTCAGTAACAACGCCTGCCAAAACTGAAATTATGTATATGATTTCTGATGATGGACGACCAATTTATCGTGTTCAAGGGATTGATGATGATATTGCTTCTCAGGTAGAAAATATTAATCCGGTCGGAGCTATCATTCAGCTTATGAATCATATGCCAAACGAAAAAGATTTAACATTAGAGCATTACGATAGTGTGATGAAGATTTATGCAATCTTCACAAACTTAAGTAACTATGACCGAACTGTGTTATTAAAATATCAGGGCGGGAAATTACTTGGACAAGTGGAAGCCTATAAAAAACGTGTTGAAGCATTGAAAGAAAGTGCTGATGCTGCATCAAGACCATCAGGGAAAGATCGATATACTAAAGTTATGGTGACTTTAGTTCGTCCAGGGGGGGAGCCCGTTTCGGACTATCAGGGAACGGTCAAAATTAAATTTGATGGAGTGGAAAAAACAGCGTCGTTTATAACAAATACTTCAGATCCATTAAATAATACAGGTAGTCCAGGTACGGCCGTCGCTTACTTTGACTCAATTATTTATGGAAAATCTAAAGTAGAGGCAACGCTCGTTAATCCATTAGATCCACGCTATGCAACAATTTTGAAGGGCTTAAAAGATAAGACAGTAACGAAAGAAATATTTACGAATCCATACTTTAGTAAAAACTCTTGTTCTTTAGCAACGGAAATTGCCTATGTAGTGGATTATTCTTCTTCGATGAAGGCGGTTGATCCAACAAATTACCGTGGTAAAAAGATGATTGAATTGATCAATCAAATAAAGGCAAAAAATAATATTGTTATTGAAACGAATACAAAAGCAACTGTTCTAGGTGAAGGTACGACAGAAAATGTACTGAAAAAAGATCTTTATAAAGCATCCAAAGATAAAGGTGCGACGGATATTTTTGCCGGCATTGATATCGCCTTAACTAAATTCTCTAATGATACTAAAACATCGAAGGCCATTGTTGTTGTTTCGGATGGTAAAACAAGTAAATCTAAAATGACTAAGGCGATCAATGAAGCGAAAAAGCAAGGTGTGAAAGTTTATACAATTAGTATGGGCAAGAAATCACAAATCAATGATGCTACGTTAATGCAAGTAGCAGAGCAAACTGGCGGCGCTTATTTCCACGCCATTGATAATTTACAATTGCATCAAGTATTCCAAAAGCTAGTTGATACAATTTTATGTAAAACACCAGCTTCGAGCTGTATCAATCCTGAAGATTTATTTGAAGAAACAAGCGTTTCGCTACGAAAAGGCTATATTACTATGAGTGCTCGAATTGATGGTAATTGTTCTAATGTTGCAAAGATGAATGTACGCTTCAATTCAGTTAGTGGAGATGTACAGTTTGATTTGCAAAAACGTAGTGATTCAGTTTATATGCTAACGAAAACAGTACAAACTATGCAGGACTTTAAAGTTAATAATGACATTGAGTTTATAGCCTATGATAAAGATGGTAATATTATTGCAATGAAAACTGTCACAATGACAAATTAAGAAAATACTGATCACAAAATTTACTGCACCTCAATTGTTAGATTGATCTAACAATTGAAGGTGCAGTTTTTTAATTTGAAACAAGACGTATAATTTGTTACACTTAGTTTATAATAATTCTAATGTAGATGACGAATGACAGTTCTTCATGACATGTTCACAAATTATACGTGAACTATTGTCGAACTGTGCTATAATGAGATTTGTGAATTAGAACGTGTGAGGTGTTATTCATGCATACCATCGTAGTAGGCTTGAATTATAAAACAGCGCCTGTTGAAATACGTGAGAAGTTATCATTCATAGAGAGTGAACTACCACAAGCAATGGAAGCGCTGCAAAAGCAAAAAAGTATATTAGAAAACGTTATTGTTTCGACATGTAACCGTACAGAAATATATGCTGTTGTGGATCAATTGCATACTGGACGTCATTTTGTGAAACAATTTTTAGCGAACTGGTTTGACTTGCCCGTGGAGACATTTTCTTCCTATTTAACAATTCGAGAAGAAGATGAGGCAATCGAACATTTATTTAAAGTGACTGCAGGGATCGATTCAATGGTTCTTGGGGAAACACAAATTTTAGGACAAGTAAAAAAAAGCTTTTTAAGTGGACAAGAGATTGGCACAACAGGAACGGTATACAATCAGCTATTTAAACAAGCGGTAACATTTGCTAAGCGTGCTCATAATGAAACAGCAATTGGTGAGAATGCGGTATCCGTTTCCTATGCAGCAGTAGAATTAGCAAAGAAAATTTTTGGCTCTTTACAACGCAAGCATGTAGCTATTTTAGGTGCAGGGAAAATGGGAGAGCTTGCGATTGAGAACCTTTATGGTAGTGGTGTAGGAAAAGTTACGGTCATTAACCGTACGTTTGAAAAAGCAGAAAGTCTAGCCGCTAAATTCCATGGGGAAGCTAAATCAATGAAGGAATTACAATGTTCATTATTAGAAGCAGACATTTTAATTACGTCTACAGGTGCAACAGATTATGTCATTGATTATGAGTTAATGCAATTTGTGGAACGTTTACGTAAAGGTAAACCTTTATTTATGGTAGATATTGCTGTTCCACGTGACATTGATCCACGAGTGGGCGACCTGCCAAATGTTTTCTTGTATGATATCGATGATTTACAAGGAATTGTCGAGGCGAATTTAGCAGAGCGTGAACGTGCTGCTGCTGATATTACGGATATGATTGGTAATGAAGTTGTGCAATTTAAAGATTGGGTAGCAACACTAGGCGTCGTACCAGTGATCTCAGCTTTGCGTAAAAAGGCTAATCGAATTCAAGAAGAGACGATGACTAGTATCGAAAATAAAATGCCAGATTTAACGGAACGTGAACGTAAAATTTTAAGTAAGCATACAAAATCTATTATTAATCAATTGTTAAAAGAGCCAATCTTACAAGCGAAAGAAATGGCAAATTCACCAAAAGCAAATGAACAGTTACGTTTATTCCAACAAATTTTTGGTATAGAGGATGCTGTGGAAGCTGAAGTTCAAGAGATGACGAAGCAAGAGCTTGAGCGCAAAGAACGCGCAGAGGCTTCTCAAACTTCCGTTGAACCAAAGTACTCTTTCTAAATATCTAATGCGTCGCATACACAAATGTACGATAGTGTTGACGCTATTGGATTTCTACTGATATTACATGAGGCGTTTTCGTATCTGTATGGTAAACTTAGGATACGAAAACGTTTTTTTGTTTTTGTATAGTAATTTTACAATTTCACTATAAAGAAGGGATGTCTATTGGCTGATTTGACCATGACGAGGCTTTATGAAGTGATGATCGTCTTGTATGCGATCAGTCTAGTTTTTTACTTTACTGATTATTTCTATAAGCAAGTGCGAGCAAGACGAATAGCTTTTTGGCTTGTTTCATTTGTATGGATGATTCAAAGCGCTATTATCATTTTAACGTTTGTGGAAACGAAGC
>NZ_DAMDAY010000134.1:10460-12346 GCF_032093475.1 Lysinibacillus sp.
TTCCAATCTTATCTTTGTCAGAGGGGATTCTCTTTTACTCCTGGTTACTTGTGACGCTATCGATCATTCTACATTGTATAGCTAGGGTTGATTTGCCTGTATTTATTATTAATATACTAGGGTTTTTATTCGCTAGTATATTTACTTTTATGCCAAAACGTCCTACAGGCGCTGTCGGGGATACATTAATTTCGGAAATGCTTTTTATTCATATATCATTTGCGATATTGTCCTATGCCGCATTCACGTTAACATTTGTGTTTGCCATATTATACTTGGTTTTATATCGTTTGCTGAAAAAGAAAAAGTGGTCACATCTATGGACAAGGTTACCATCCTTACAGCAGACAAGTAGCTGGATGAATATGTCATTTTTTATTGGAATTCCAGTTTTATTTATAAGTTTAATATTGGGCTTTGAATGGGCACTATTAACATTAGAGAGTCTTTCGATTTTCGATGCAAAGATCATAGGGTCCTTCATCATTTTAATTTTGTATTGCGTTATCTTATATGTGAATCGCAAAAGCAAGCTGACAGGTACAACTTATGCATGGGTACATATATATGCCTATTTATTAGTTGTTGTGAACTTCTTCTTAGGAAGCAGTTTATCGCGATTCCATTTATGGTATTAGAAGAAAGGTTGGAGACTGTTGAGAAAAATTATTGTAGGTTCTAGGAGAAGTAAGTTGGCGCTAACTCAAACTAATTGGTTTATCAATGAGTTAAAAGAGGCTGGTGTACCATTCGAATTTGAAGTGAAAGAAATCGTGACCAAAGGTGATCAAATTTTAGATGTACAGCTATCTAAAGTTGGAGGGAAGGGATTGTTTGTTAAAGAAATAGAGCAAGCCCTTTACGATAAAGAAATAGATTTTGCTGTTCATTCTATGAAAGATATGCCTGCTGTATTGCCAGATGGCTTAGTAATTGGTTGTATTCCTCCACGTGAAGATGCACGTGATGCATTTATTTCAAAAGGACATATTAAATTTGCAGATCTTCCTGCTGGTGCTGTAGTGGGGACAAGTTCTTTGCGCCGTAGTGCACAGCTATTAACAGTACGCCCTGATATCGAAATAAAATGGATTCGAGGAAACGTTGATACGCGTTTAGCTAAGCTGGAAGATGAAGAATATGATGCGATTATTTTAGCAGCAGCTGGTTTGAAACGATTAGGCTGGAGTGATGATGTCGTTACTGAATTTTTACCAGTAGAAGATTGCTTACCAGCAGTAGCACAGGGCTCTCTAGGAATTGAATGTCGCGCAGATGATGAGGAGCTATTGGCTGAATTAGCAAAGCTTACTGATCAATTAACATGGCAAGAAGCACATGCAGAACGCGCATTTTTAGCAGCAATGGATGGTGGCTGTCAAGTACCTATCGCTGGTTACGCCACTTCAAATGGGGATGAAATTACTTTAACAGGCTTAGTTGCCGCTCCTGATGCATCTGTTATCTATAAGGAAACAGTAGTGGGGACAGATGCACAAAAAATTGGAGAAGAGCTTGCAGCAATATTAACAGAACAAGGTGCATTCGAATTAATTCAGCGCGTAAAGGCTGAGCAAGATGCAAAATAATTTACCTCTAAAGGGTAAAACAATCGTTTTAACTGGTACATCTAAGACAGCTACTATTGTAGATGACATCACAGCATTAGGTGGCCATGCTGTAATTGCCCCATTAATTGAAACTTGTGAACGATTGGGCAGTAATGATGCTGAGCAATTGAAAAAGGCATGTCAATTTGATTGGATTATATTTACTAGTCAAAATGCTGTCGATGCTTTTGCTAGTAAGATGCAACAGCACCAATTTAGGGTCGATAATTTTAGAGGGAAAATTGCCTCTATAGGGACAAAAACAACATCAGCGTT
>NZ_DAMDAY010000135.1:0-12258 GCF_032093475.1 Lysinibacillus sp.
AAATGTTTTAATCATTTTACTATTCAATGATTCACGTATCACCGAGACAATTGTTAGTAAACCGATATCGTGGAGTAAAATTCCACTAAGAACACCAGCAGCAATGATTAAAAAGCTTGTCTGCTCTCCTTGTCCATAGGATTTCGCTAAAACCACTCCAAATACATTAACCCAAAAAACGAGATTACCAGGTGAAATTGCTACTAGTAGGCCATTAAAATAAGAGGCAAAAAACGATTTGGTGACTTTTTCTCCTACCAACGTAATATCATGGTCGGCATTCTTGATCGAATCATACCCTAACAAAAATAAAAATCCTGCCCCTATAATCCACATGGGTAGTTGTACCATCGGCATAGCCAATATAGAAGCTAGTCCCATATACAAGGCAAAAACTAATACTATATCAATGGTCATGCCACCAAGTCCCACAGCCCAGCCGTGTATAAAACCATTTTTGAGTCCTTGCTTTGTCATTTCTACCGTAATTGCTCCTACAGGCATGGCAATGGCAAGTCCTACTAATACATACGCTACATATAAACTCAAAAAAACACTTCTTTCATGTCATCGATAAGCTTCATACGTCCGTTTATACATTCATGGTAGCATAAATATACTTTAAAGGAAATAATTATCAATATTAAATATATTTCTAGATTTATAGCATCTGCTTTTTCCATTGAGCCAGTACATCGTTTGATTTTGCTAGGTCCATTTTCAATGTAACTTGCTTGGCTGTGCAACGTTTTTTGGCTTTTTCCCATGCTTCTTCTAAGGCCGGTAAATAGCTTAAATTTTTAGTTGCGGCTATAAGTTGTAAAAAAATATTCCCTTGAATATAGTGCCAACGAGGATTCATACCATCTAATAGAATAGCTTCCTCAATTAAGCGCAGCGCCAGATAGGGGCTTCCCTCATGTCGATTTAAAAACTGTGCAAAAGCCCCCCAGTATAGCGCTTTATTTGGCTGTAGCTTGATGGCCTCAGCATATTGTACGGTTGCCTTATCATGTTCTTTAGCAAGGACATAATATTCAGCCATTGTATAATAAGCATTCGCCTGTGCTTCAATGGTCCCTGCTAATAATTCATCGACTACTTTTCCAAACTGTTCACTATCTTGACTACCTATATAAGCAGCAAGAACATCTCGTTCTGGATAGGAGCCATCTGTTCGTTCTACACTTTGCTTCACCTTCTCATCAGTAGTTGCCGGTATATTGGCATAACCATTTGCCTCAAGCAATGCAACATGTTGCAAAATGAGCTGTTTAGCCTCCCCATCTTTAATGGTTTCATTGGCAAGTATATCTTTAGCTAGTTGATAACTCTCTTTTACTTGTCCACTTACAAATAAGTCATTGATTTGTTGAACTTGCTCATCCATTCGATTAACCACTATTCATATCCTCGCCTTCACCTAAAGAAAAATCTTATAGTTAGTGTACCATCTTCATAGTGTAAGAAAAAGATAACCTGTCCTAATCTTTCTACAATTCTTTTAATTTAAATGCTTTAACATGTTGCTCTAGTGTATGAGCCATTTGATTTGTTTCATTAGACCCTTGTGAAACCTCATCAATACTTGTAGTTGTTTGCTGTGCTGCGAGAGTAATCATATTCATCGTTTCCTCAATATCTCGAATCGATTCTGTTAATCGTTGAATCATTTGAACAATATGAGCTGATTTTTGATTTTCAGCGGTCATGGCATTCGATATAGCAATCATTTCATCCACTGTAGTAGCCACTGCTGTTGAAATATTTCCTAAAGCTTGTGCTGTTAAACGCACCGTCTCTGTTCCTTTTTGGATATATTGCGTATTATCATTCGTTGATGTCATGACTTGCTGTACATGTTGCATAATATCCCCAATAAGTTGCTCTACTTGTAAAACCTCCTGATTGGATTGCTCAGCAAGCTTACGTACTTCCTCTGCTACAATGGCAAAGCCCTTCCCATGATCCCCTGCTCTAGCAGCTTCAATTGAAGCATTTAAGGCGAGCAAATTCGTTTGTGAGGCAATAGTAGCGATAGACGTTGTAATAGTCTGGATTTTGGTGGCAGAGCTAACTAAGTTTTCTACTGTCTGACGTACTTCACCTGATCCGCTATGAATTAATGCCATAGCATTGCTTATATCCTTTGCTAATCGCTCACCCTCTGTTGCTAAATTCATTGTTTGTCGAGCATTCTCTGCACTTTTATTGGCATTGTTTTGAATCATTTGAAGATCTTCTGCTAAAGATGTAAGAACATCTGTGGCATTTTCCGCATGATGCATCCCTGCAGTCACAGCACTTGTTACCTCTTCAATATTATTAGCGACACCTTGAATTGTATTAGTCATATTCATCAAAGTGGAAGCGGTTTCATCTGCATTATTAGTTAGAGTATTAGAAGTAGAACGCATTGTCATAATCATATTTTGTAAATTAGCCGTCATTCGATTTAATGTATTCGCTAAATCCTCCACTTCATCCTTACTGTTAATCTTTGTTTCAGGTACAGCTAAATTACCATTTGCAATTTCTTTTGCCTGCTGAATAAGGACAGTAATAGGTTTTACTTTTCGACGGATTAAAAATCCAGTAATGATAGAAGCAATAAGCATTGGGAAAATACTAATTAATATACCGTTCCGTACGACATCCCAAGTTCGCTCCTTGACGATATTGGCATCAAAATCGATAACACTAATGGCAATAATCTCTTTATTAGAGTCGTGGTCTTTAAAAATAGGCGCATAGCCAGATAAACGCTCCATCCCAGCAAAGGTATATGGTTGTGAGTATGTCGGGTGTTGATGTGAAAGCAAATTTTCAAGCGCTTCTTTGTCTACATAAAATGAATCGCCAGGTGCAAAGCCTTTCTCAGCTAATTGATCATCAAGGGCTATTAATGTACCATCAAGGGCTAATATATATTGTGTTTGGAAAATATCTTTATGGCCCGTTGTCCAGTTTAAATCCTTCCCAATACGCTGCTGTGCAGCTTGATCGCCGCTAATGGCCCTATCTATCTGTTCTGGATTGATCAAACCTGTCGTAATATTGGCACAGCCATAGGCCTCTACACCAGCAGCATCATATAGTTTATTGTATGCAGTTATGTATGTGGCGAGCGAAGTGATCCCTAGCATAACAACTAAAATACCAGCGATAATCGTCCCTAGTTGAAAAGTTAATGAATTGCGTAATTTCACGATTCATCGTCTCCCCTTTCTTGTCATAATCTATGAATATTTCCTATTATTTCTCATCATACTATAAAAAGATGTATTAAAAAAGCATCTTTAATTTATCTTAGAAGTTTAAAGTGTTGGATAAAAGTTCTGAATTGTGCGATAATTGAAGTTAACTTTCTTCATTTTGAAAGCAAAGTACTTCAACAAATAGGAGGGCTTGCTATGAATAAACGTTTTCATTTTATATCGCTTATTACGGGAAATTTGTTAACAATAGGAGCTATCTTCATTTATACCGTGCATAGTCAAGTGCATGTAGCCCTCAGTACGTATGCTCTAGTGATGGGATTTTTAAGTACATTGCTCGTGATCTTCTTTTATGTTTGGGGAGAGGAGAAGCAACAAATACCAAACCGTTATTTGAAATAATATGCATAAAACTAACTTGACTTGCCATTACTACTATAAAACGTTCCCTTTCTACCTTTAGTGTAAAAGGGATATTTTTATGTAAAGTTAGAAAGCATTAGCTCTTTAAGAATCCTATTTCATTCTTTTATTGATGTTACAGTTATTTTTTAAAGAGATTTAGTCGAACTGCTTCTCCTAACAGAAACATTTTGATATGAGTTGATTTCAATTCATTTTTTTACTAAATAGGCTGATTCGTTTAGTTCTTTTCATTCACAATTGGCTTCTTTTTCGAGGTATTCCCCTCTGATTACGACTAATTGTTGTAGAAAAACAAAATTTTTTGTAGAAAATTTTAAAACAATGATTGAGTACTATATCAAATTTCTGTATAATCAGCTTGTTTGACAATACTTTTATGAACTTGGGGGTAGACAATTGGGTAAAGCATTGATTATCGGAGCTGGCGGAGTTGCCAGTGTTGTGGTACACAAGTGTGTTCAAAATTCGGACGTATTTGAGGAAATTTGTATCGCAAGTAGAACTGTTTCAAAATGTGACGCTCTAAAAGAAAAACTAGACGGCGGAAAAACAAAAATTCATACTGCACAGGTAGACGCAGACAACACAGAAGAGGTTATTGAGCTTATAAAATCTTTCGGACCTGATGTTGTTATTAACGTTGCACTACCTTATCAGGACTTAACGATTATGGATGCTTGCTTAGCGACAGGTGTGCACTATGTGGATACTGCAAACTACGAGCCACCTGAAACGGCTAAATTTGAATATAAATGGCAATGGGCTTATAAAGAGAAGTTTGAAAAAGCTGGCTTAACTGCATTACTTGGTAGCGGTTTCGATCCAGGGGTTACAGGCGTTTTCACAGCTCATGCGCAAAAACATGAATTTGATGAAATCCACTATATCGATATCGTGGATGCAAATGCGGGAGATCATGGTTATCATTTCGCAACAAACTTCAACCCAGAAATTAACATTCGCGAAATTACAGCGAATGGTCGTTACTGGAAAGATGGTGAGTGGGTAGAAACTGCACCACTTGAGAAAAAAGAAGTTTATAACCTACCAGAAATCGGGCCAAAAGATATTTACCTTCTATACCATGAAGAGCTTGAATCACTAGCGAAAAATATCAAAGGTTTAAAACAAATCCGCTTCTGGATGACGTTCTCTGAAAAATACTTAACACACTTAAAAGTATTAGAAAACGTAGGTATGACATCAATTGAGCCGATCGAATTTGAAGGTCAAATGATTCAACCAATTCACTTCCTAAAAGCAGTATTACCAGATCCAGCTTCTCTTGGACCACGTACAAAAGGTAAAACAAATATCGGATGTATCATTCGCGGTCTAAAAGATGGCAAAGAAAAAACGTATTATGTTTACAATGTTTGTGATCACGAAGAGTGCTATAACGAGGTTGGTTCACAAGCGATTTCTTACACAACTGGTGTACCAGCTATGATTGGTGCAATGCTTGTGATGAATGGTCAATGGCGTAAACCGGGTGTTTGGAACGTGGAAGAGTTCGATCCAGATCCATTCATGGATGCACTAAATAAATGGGGTCTACCATGGCAAGAAAGCCATAACCCAGAATTACTTGACCTTGATTTAGATGCAAAGGAATTAAGCCGATGAAACCAATTGATTTTTCAAAAGTTCCATCCCCTTCCTATGTAGTGGATGAACGATTATTAACAAAAAATCTTGAGCTTTTAAAATCAATTCAAGATCGTACAGGCTGCCGAATTTTACTAGCCCTTAAAGGTTTCTCAATGCATTCAACATTCCCTTTAGTTGGGGAATATTTAGCAGGTATTACAGCCAGCTCACTGCATGAGGCACGCCTGGGCTATGAAAAAATGGGCAAGGAAGTTCACGTTTATGCTCCTGCATATATTGAGCATGAAATGGACGAGCTTCTAGGATATGTGGATCACATTGTTTTTAACTCATTTAACCAATGGGCACAGTACAAGGATAAAGTGAAATCTGCAGGTAAAACAATTGAATGTGGTATTCGAGTAAATCCTGAGTACTCTGAAATTGAAACTGCGCTTTACGATCCTTGCTATACAAATTCCCGTCTTGGTACGACTTTAGCTAACTTCGATAAATCACAACTTGACGGCATTGATGGCTTGCACTTCCATGCGATGTGTGAGCAAAACTCTGATACGTTAGAGCGTATTATTGAAGTAGTAGAAGAAAAGTTTGGTGATGTTTTACACCAAATGAAATGGTTAAACTTTGGTGGTGGCCACCATATTACACGTGAAGATTATGATGTAGAGAAACTTGTTCACATCATTAATTATATTCAAGAAAAGTATAACCTGCTTGTTTACCTAGAGCCAGGTGAAGCAGTAGCGCTTAATACAGGCTATTTAGTCGCTACAGTACTTGATATTCAAAAAAATGGGATGGACCTTGCTATTTTAGATACGTCAGCAACATGTCATATGCCTGACGTACTTGAAATGCCATACCGCCCAATGATCATTGGTTCTGGTCAAGCGAATGAATTCGCACACACATATCGCTTAGGTGGACTTACATGTCTTGCTGGTGATGTGATTGGCGATTATTCGTTTGAAGAGCCATTAAAACCAGGTGATCGACTTGTCTTCACAGATATGGCCCATTATTCAATGGTGAAAAACCATATGTTTAACGGCGTCAACCTCCCTTCTATCGTTTCTTATAATGATGAAGAAGGTATTAAAGTCATTCGTGAATTTAAATTCGAGGACTACAGTGGTCGACTGTCCTAATACCAATAGAAAAGTCCTTCCAGTTTTACACTGGAAGGACTTTTTTTATGGCCGCATGGTCATCCAATTCTCCACATAATGAATGGCTACTCCATGAAAAGCATCGTTATTTGAAAAATGTTGGTGAACAAGTATAAGCTGTTCATTCATATAAGCTTCTCCATTATCATAAAAAGTAATATTTTGCCCTTCCTCTGAAGCGCCTGTTTCTACACCAATTACAATCGATTTATTCACCGTGGAAGCATAAGCAATTTCATGCTCAACAATAGAAATAATATCTTTTGCAGCATCGCGATAGGCCATGATCGTCACACTATCCACATGGTCAATGACCCAATCAGCTAATAACCCTTTTCCAAATTCGTTATGATACTGAACTTCATCAAACCAAAATGGCATATCTACTTCTAAAGTAAGTTGTAACTGATTTGCTTGCTCACTTGCTTTCATTATTAGTGTTTGATAGGATCCTATCGTTTGTGCTTGATGTGAGCTCCATCCACTATTTAAATAAGGTTCAACATCAAGATGAACCCCAGAAAATTGCTCAGATTCAGTTGAATTCTCATTATATGTATGTAACCAATTAAACAACTCGTCTTGGCTTCGACTACCCTCAGCTGAAACCCAGCTTGCAGCACCATCCAATGCATAAATGCGAATACCTTTGTCAGAAGCGTTGCTAATAAACTGCTTATAGTCATCGTTCGCTATGCCTTGATCGATTTGCAGATAAACCTTTTTAACATCGTTATGTTCTAAAAATAATAATATTTTTTCTTGGTCATCCATGATGAGGGATGTATCCCACAGCCACGTAGCCTTTTCCTGTGTAGCCATTGCATCAACCTTTCCACTTGATAAAGCTAATGAACTAATCATGATGACGATTAGTGCTGTCCACATTTTTAATTGTCTCTTCATACAAACTAACTCCATTCTACTCGCCACGGCTCCTAGAACAGAACCTGGCAACCTGACAATCATGCACTGAAAATATAGTGTTTAGACTCATGGCTTTGCGTCCTTCCCTTTCGGTGAAGTTTGCCTTTTTCAGTTTTTTCTTACTCATTATCATACGCGGTTAGCAACGGTTTGTCTGTAGGTATAATGCATAATTGTCACATGTATGATCAGGTAAAAACGATAAAATACAGGTTAAATTTACTAGTCAAATATAAAAAAACGTAGAGTACTTAAGCCTCTACGTTTTCCTTTTCATTTTCAAGCATTTTGTGTAAATAATCGATAATTTCCCGAATGCCCTCTAATGAATTAACCAGTATTTTTGGATCAACATATGTTATCATACGATTTTCTAGATTAGCTACAGCTGTAAAGTAGCGCGTTTTACTATAATTGACAAGACCCAATTGTTGCAGTATGGAATCATCAAAATCAAGAATTTCACGGGCCTCTGTAACAAGTAATCCATAATTGACAACGTCCGTATTCATCACAATAATACGAGCAGTTGCTGTATTGGAGGAGCGGTTGTATAGTATTCGTTCAAAATCGAGAACGGGTACAAGCTCACCTCGAATTCTTGTAAAGCCTAGAAGATAGTTCGGTAAATGAGGAATAGGTGTTACATGCTCTAATTTTTCAATTGATATCGCTTGCTCTACAGGTACCGCATATTCCTCTGTCCCACAAGCAAAAACGACTGCTTTGACACTTTCCATGCGTTCACATCCTTCTATTCGACTGTTATTTTTTTGCAGATTCCTTGACGATTTCAACGAGTAAATCTGCTAATTTTTCTAATTCTTCGACTGGTATTTTTTCATTTGTTGTATGAATATCCTCGTATCCGACAGATAAATTCACTGTAGGAATACCAAATCCTGCGATCACATTCGCATCCGATCCTCCACCAGAAATACCTAATGTTGGTGTACGGTCAATATTGCGAACAGCTTCCATAGCAACCTGCACAACTTTATCTGTTTCTGTTACACGGAATCCAGGATACATAAGCTTCACTTCCACTTCTGCACGTGCGCCTAATGAAGCTGAAACCTGTTCAAATGTTTCCTGCATATGCTTTGTTTGGGCATCTAATTTAGCTTGATCAATGGAACGTGCTTCAGCTAGAATCGTCACTTCATCACATACGATATTCGTTGCTTGGCCACCTTCGAAGCGTCCAATATTAGCTGTCGTTTCCTCATCTAAACGCCCAAGCTTCATTTGAGCAATACACTTAGATGCTACTGTAATAGCGGAAATACCTTTTTCAGGAGCAACCCCAGCATGTGCCGTTTTGCCAATAATCTTTGCAAAAATTTTCGCTTGGAATGGTGCGGCTGTTACGATCCCACCTACTTTGCCATCACTATCCACCGCAAAGCCATACTTTGCTTTAATGTTAGATGGATCTAACTCTTTAGCACCAGCAAGACCGCTCTCTTCACCAGCGGTAATAATGAATTCTATATCTCCGTGCTCTATATCTTGCTCTTTTAATCGCTTGACCATCTCAAAGAGTGCTGCTAGGCCTGCCTTATCATCAGCACCTAAAATTGTCGTACCATCGGATACGATATAACCATCTTCACGCAGGGATGGTTGAATGCCTTTCCCTGGAACAACTGTATCCATATGAGAAGTAAAATAGATTGGCTCTACATCTAGAGTACCTTTTAAAGTGGCGATAATATTGCCTGCTCCATGTCCATTACGCGTATGTGCATCATCTTGGATGACTGTAAATCCAAGTGCAGTTAATTTATCTACAAGAATTGGTGCAATTACTTGTTCATGCTTTGTTTCTGAATCAATTTGAACGAGCTCAAAAAACTCTTCTACTAAACGACTTGTCATGTTGTAAAACTCCCTTAGTTTACGTGTTCTTCCACGTTATAGTATACGTATTATTTTAGCACAACGTCAGAAGAGTTGAAATCACTTGAACAATCCGACAGACAAAAAGTCCGAGAAAAAAATCCTCAGACTTTCCTTAGACATTTAAAATAGCCTCTTTTTCTTCTATTATCGTTTGTAGATAGCTCACTGCTTTGTTATGTTTATCCCGTAAGCGCCAAATTGTATTATGTACATCATCTTGCACACGTGATACCTGTTCCCTTGCAGTTGAAATTTTAGAATGGACAGACCAGGCTGAAAAAATATCATCAAAGAAGTAGTCAGCAAATTTAACGAAACCATCTGTCTCCACATGGAGTGATTTTGTTGACATCTCATGAACATCCAATAATTCATTATGAAAACGTTGCAAGGCAATTTGAGCACTGTGTAAGTAGTTCTCCGATTGATCGAGTGCATCGTGCTTTAAGTGAGTGGCAATAAGTCCACCGCCAAAAAAAGTATCCCAAGTGGAGTATCCGCTGGCAGAATGTAATGAAGCTGCCGCTTGCCCTAGCTTTGTTAAGGCTACTTCTCCTGCTTCCTCAGCTTCTTGGATTTCTGTTATCAGTTGTTTGGTTAACATTTCTTCATTTGCTAAATGCTCTAGTCTAGCTGCTTGTGCTGGATCATGAAGCTGTAAGTACTTGTTCTTTTTTGAAAGTACCTGTTTCAGTGCTTGTTGTAAGGCCACTTCATCTATTTGCGTTAGTTTATGCTTTACTTGAATGTTATCTTCAGTTAAGTCAACTTGCATTTTTTTTGCTTCATTCATCTTTAATTCAAGTACCGCTGCTTTATCAATTTTTTCTGCACGAAGCTCATCTTGTTGTCCAGTCCACGTACGAATCATATTCATAAACGAGAAACTATCTAATTTATCCAGTTTGGATCGAATTTGATTGAGTGCTGCTGTATGTTGGTCTATTTCCTGTTGTGTAAGTTCAATTTGGCTATTCAGTAACTGACTTTGCTCCTTTAATCTGGATGCTTTTCTTAGTTGTGCATGAATCTTTTCTTGCTCTGTTTGTAATTGCTGCCATTCCATTCATCTCAACTCCTCTTATCTATCAGTACGGATGACAAGGAAAAATGTTTCATTTAAAAAAAGAAAAACCTAGTAACTATCACGCTACTAGGCTTGTTTTTTTATAGTGGAATGTTACCGTGTTTTTTCTCTGGACGAGTTTCGTGTTTGTTTGCTAGCATATCTAGTCCTTGAATTAGCTTAATACGAGTATCTCGAGGATCGATAACATCGTCTACCATTCCACGTGAAGCTGCAACATAAGGGTTTGCAAATTTTTCTTTATATTCTTCAATTTTGGCAGCACGTGTCGCTTCTGGGTCATCCGATTTCGCTATTTCACGTGCAAAAATAATGTTCGCGGCACCTGCTGCACCCATAACAGCAATTTCAGCATTTGGCCAAGCAAATACCAGGTCTGCACCAATAGATTTAGAGTTTAAGGCAACGTAAGCGCCTCCATAAGCTTTACGTAAAATAACTGTAATTTTTGGTACTGTCGCTTCTGAATAAGCATAAAGGATTTTCGCACCATGACGAATAATACCGCCATGCTCTTGTTTAACACCTGGGAAGAAGCCAGATACGTCTTCAAATGTGATGATTGGAATATTGTAAGCATCACACGTGCGAATGAAACGAGCCGCTTTATCAGAAGAATCAATATCTAATCCACCTGCAAGTACTTTTGGTTGGTTACAAACAAGTCCAACTGATTCACCAGCAATACGTGCAAAACCAACAACTACGTTTTTTGCAAACTCTGCGTGAACCTCCATGAACGAATCTTCATCCACTACTTGTTCTACAACTCTTCGTACATCATATGGTCGCGTTGTTTCAATTGGCACTGTATCCACGATTTCTGGACGGTAGTCATCCCCTTCAGGACGTGCTTGACGAGGTGCCTTTTCTTTATTATTTTGTGGTAAATAGCTTAATAGTTTCTTAATTTGATCAATTGCTTCTTCTTCAGATGGTGCGCGGAAATGAGCGTTTCCACTTACTGCATTATTGACTTTTGAACCACCTAAATCTTCAGCGGAGATTTTCTCACCCGTTACGGTTTCGATTACTTTAGGTCCTGTAATGAACATTTGAGATGTTTTATCAACCATTAGGATAAAGTCAGTAATAGCCGGAGAATATACCGCTCCACCAGCACATGGTCCCATAATAACAGAGATTTGCGGAATCACCCCTGAATAAATCGCATTACGGTAGAAAATGTGACCATAACCATCAAGAGAAAGAACACCCTCTTGGATACGTGCGCCACCTGAATCATTGATGCCGATAAATGGTGTACCATTTTTCGCAGCTAGGTCCATTACCGTCGCCATTTTTTTCGCATGCATTTCACCAAGAGCTCCACCAAACACTGTGAAATCTTGAGAGAATAAGTATACAGGACGGCCATTGATTTTTCCGAAACCGGTTACAACACCATCACCAGGACCTTCCATTTTGTCCATCCCGAAATCTACTGTACGATGCGTAATAAATGGATTGATTTCAAAAAATGTGCCATCATCTAGCAATAATTCAATACGTTCACGAGCTGTTAATTTTCCTTTTTCGTGCTGTTTGTCGATGCGCTCATAGCCACCACCAAGTTCAATTACCGTCTTACGATCATATAAATCATTGATTTTGTCGAACATATCCATATTGATCACTTATCCCCTTTTCCACTTTTATCACATAATTCATATAACACACCGAATGAAGATTTCGGATGCATGAACGCAACCTCTGCACCACCAGCACCTGGCCCTGGCTCGTCGGATAATAGACGTACACCTTTCTCCCGAAGCTCTGCCATACGCTCACGAATTCCTGTCACTCCGAAGGCCACATGATGAATGCCTTCTCCACGTTTCTCAATAAATCCATGAATGGCGCTCTTTTCACTCATTGGTTCTAATAGCTCTATTTTTACGTTGCCTGCGTC
>NZ_DAMDAY010000136.1:0-12214 GCF_032093475.1 Lysinibacillus sp.
ATTAATACAGATGCCCATGATATTGCGCATTTACGTTTTATGGATATTGGTGTTCGCTATGCCAATAGAGCATGGCTACCAAAAGATATGATTGTGAATACATGGACGCGTGACCAGTTTGAAGCGTTCATACGACGAAATAAATAGACTGAGGAGGTGTTCTCAGTGATTGCAGAACGCGCATTGAAAACACTAGAATACGATAAAGTACGTCAGCAAGTGGCTTCATACTGTACTTCTTCAATTGGTAAATCTGCGATTGAGGAGCTTGTGCCGCAAACTGATTTTGATAAAGTAGTACAATTACTAGAAGAAATGGATGAAGGTTTATCTATTTTACGAGTTAAGGGCAATGTACCAATGGGAGGGATTTTTGATGTTCGCCCATCTGCAAGACGTGCACAAATAGGAGGCATGCTTGCAGCAATAGAACTAATGGAAATATCCAGTACGATTCGAGCAAGTCGAATTTTACGTAATTTTATTGAAGATATAGAGGCTGATGAAGTGATTGAGATTCCACATTTCATCGCTAAGAAGGAAGCCATGCCTGTCTTAACAGGATTGCAGCATGAAATCAACAATTGTATTGATGACAATGGGGCTGTTGTAGATTCAGCTAGTCAAACATTGCGCTCCATTCGTCAATCTTTACGTGCTGAAGAAGGAAAAGTCCGTTCAAAGCTGGAAAGTTTAATCCGTGGAAGTAATGCAGCGAAAATGCTTTCTGATACACTTGTTACCATTCGTAATGATCGCTTTGTTATTCCGGTGAAACAAGAATATCGTCATCATTATGGTGGTATTGTGCATGATCAATCTTCTTCCGGTCAAACATTATTTATTGAGCCTGACTCTGTCGTACAAGCGAATAATGAAATACATCGTTTAAAAATGAAGGAACAGGTAGAGATTGAGCGAATATTACTAGCATTAAGTGCAATGGTACAAGAAGTAGCATCAGATTTATTTAACCTAGTGAAAGTTTTAGGTGATATCGATGTCATTTTAGCAAAAGGTAAATATGGACAAGCCAATAAATGTACAATGCCTAAAATGAATCAGGATGGCTATATTCGATTAGTGCGTGCACGCCATCCACTTTTACCAATCGATGTGGCTGTACCAAATGATATCGAATTTGGCAAAGAGATTACAGCCATTGTTATTACAGGTCCGAATACGGGCGGTAAAACGGTGACGTTAAAAACGGTGGGCTTATGCACATTAATGGCGCAGGCTGGATTACCAGTGCCAGCATTGGATGGGTCGGAGCTTGCAGTATTTAAGCAACTGTTTGCTGATATAGGTGATGAGCAATCGATTGAGCAATCACTTTCCACGTTCTCTTCTCATATGGTCAATATTGTAGATATTTTAAAGAAATTTGATCATGAATCACTTGTTCTTTTTGATGAGCTAGGAGCAGGTACTGATCCCCAGGAAGGTGCAGCATTAGCTATCTCTATTTTAGATGAAGTGCATGGACGAGGAGCTCGTGTGATGGCAACAACCCACTATCCAGAGCTAAAAGCATATGGCTATAATCGACCAGGTGTTGCCAATGCTAGTGTAGAGTTTGATATTGAAACATTGAGCCCAACCTATCGACTACTTATTGGTGTACCTGGACGTTCTAATGCATTTGAAATATCCAGTCGCCTTGGTCTTCCAGAATCAATAATAGATCGAGCTAAGAGCTTTACAGGGACAGATCGACATGAGGTTGAATCGATGATTGCCTCATTAGAAGAAACACGTCGCCAATCAGAAGATGATGCAGAGCGTTCCCATGCATTGCTGGTAGAATCTGAAACTTTACGTAAAGAGCTTCAAGATAAATTACAAGCCTATGAGGAGCGTAAAGAGGCGCTAGATAAGAAAGCGAAGGAAAAAGCTCGTAAAATTGTTGATGAAGCGAAAAAAGAAGCAGAATCAATTATTGCTGAGCTGAGAGAAATGCGCAAAAATGCTGACCAAGTTGTCAAGGAACATGAATTGATTGAAGCCCGCAAACGCTTGGAGGAAGCAACACCGCTTGATAACAATAAAGTGCTGAAAAAGGCTGCACAAGTTAAAGCCCGTGCACAAAACTTAGTTGTCGGGGACGAGGTAAAGGTGTTAAGCTATGGACAACGAGGTACATTGTTAGAAAAAGTGTCGGATACCGAATGGGTTGTCCAAATGGGGATTTTAAAAATGAAAATCTCGGATAGTGATTTGGAGTATATTAAACCTGAAAAAGAGCCTGTTTTACGAACAGCTGGTGTGAAAAATCGAAATAGCCATGTTAAATTAGAATTGGATTTACGTGGTGAACGCTATGAGGACGCGATTTTGAGAACGGAAAAGTATATTGATGATGCGTTGCTTGCTAATTATGGTCGAGTCTCTATTATTCATGGAGTTGGTACAGGAGCTTTACGTCAAGGTATTCAAAGCTATTTGAAAAAGCATAAACGCGTGAAATCCTTCCGTTTTGGTGAAGCCGGCGAGGGGGGCTTAGGCGTCACAGTTGTAGAATTGAAATAAGCTAAAAAGGGGACGGAGAAAAATGCTGAATTCTGGCTTTTGGCGATATCCAATTATCGAAACGGCAGGATATTTTAGTGTTGTAGTATTATGTTTAGTCGTCTCGATGGCATTGTTCGAAGTCGTTACGAAATATAAGAATTGGGAAGAAATTAAAAAGGGTAATGTCGCTGTGGCACTTGCAACTGGTGGTAAAATACTTGGCATTTGCAATATCTTTCGCTTTTCCATTGCACGCCATAGCACATTGAGTGAAATGATTGGCTGGGGTCTTTTTGGCTTTACACTATTGATTGTAGCGTATTTCTTATTTGAATTTATGACACCTCGTTTTAATGTTGATCAAGAGATTGCCAATGATAATCGCTCAGTAGGTTTTATTTCCTTTACCATTTCTGTCGGTCTATCGTTTGTTATTGGGGCAAGTATTGCATAGGAGTGTCATGACATGGAAAAATTAGCGAAGGTACTAATCATTGTCTGTATCGCATTTTTGGCAGTGGGCGTCTACTATATGATGACTGTATAAAGAACAACGCATTCTCTTAGGAGGGTGCGTTTTTTTGTGAATGAATCTACATAAATTTCTACTAAAAACTATTAATTTTCTCTCAATCATCTAACGGAACATTGAAAAAGATTATTTTTATAATATAGGAATATGCGAGTAGCTTTTTAGCAGAAATAATGAAGAATGAATGAGTATTCATAAGGTGTATCCGTACAAACACCAATAAATATCAGTCATATTAATGTTGTAAATTGCATAATAATTAATCGAAAATGCATTTATTTTCTATTTTCTGTTTGAAACTGTATTTCTTTTTCATTATAATAAATATAAGAATTGACAAAGTTTGGGACAAAGGGGAGAGGACGTATGACAGCAAAACCATGGCTAGCAAATTATCCTGAAGAAGTACCATCGTCTTTAACGTTTGAGGAAATTCCAGTGCAAGAGTTTTTGACACGTGCCTATAAAAAGAATCCATCTAAAATTGCGATTCATTTTATGGGGAAGGATTTGACGTACACTGAGCTATATGAGTCTGCTTTAAGATTTGCAAACTATTTACAAGCACTTGGTGTGGAAAAAGGTGATCGAGTGGCTATTATGCTTCCTAATTCGCCACAAAGTGTAATCGCTTACTATGGTGCCATGTATGCAGGTGCTGTTGTCGTTCAAACAAATCCACTTTATACTGAACGTGAGCTTCAATATCAAATGGCTGATTCTGGGGCAAAGGTTATTTTAGTCATGGATATTTTATATCCACGCGTGATGAAAATTATGAAGGAGACGGCTCTCGAAAATGTTATTGTGACAGCTATTAAAGATTATTTACCGTTTCCAAAAAATTTAGTTTATCCTTTTATTCAAAAAAGGCAGTATGGATTTAGTGTCAAGGTTGAGCATAGTGGGCAAAATCACTTGTTTTCAGAAATAATGCGCTCTGCACCAATTAAGGTGATTGAGAATATTTCATTTAATTTTGAAGAAGATCTAGCACTGCTTCAATATACAGGTGGAACAACAGGTTTTCCAAAAGGAGTCATGCTAACACATAAAAATTTAATTGCCAATACGACAATGTGTGATGCATGGATGTATAAATGTGTGCATGGGGAAGAAACCATTATGGGCATTCTACCATTCTTCCACGTCTATGGGATGACGACTGTTATGCTGTTATCGGTATTTACTCAAAATAAAATGGTGCTCCTACCAAAATTTGATGCAGAAACAGCATTAAAAACAATCGATAAACAAAAACCAACGCTGTTCCCTGGTGCCCCAACCTTATACATTGGTTTACTCAATCATCCAGACATTGCAAATTATGATTTATCGTCTATTAAAGCATGCTTAAGTGGTTCTGCTTCATTGCCTATTGAGGTGCAAGAGAAGTTTGAAGCTGTAACTGGTGGCAAACTGGTAGAGGGCTATGGTTTAACAGAAACGTCACCTGTAACACATGCTACGCCAATTTGGGGGAAGCGAGTAATTGGTTCAATTGGTTTACCATGGCCAAATACAGACGCTGTCATCTTACGTACAGGCGATACAGAGGTGCTACCAGTTGGTGAAGTAGGTGAAATCGCTGTTAAAGGACCACAAGTGATGAAGGGTTACTGGAACCGCCCAGAGGATACTGCAGCAACATTTGTAGATGGCTGGTTTTTAACAGGTGATCTTGGATATATGGATGAACAGGGCTTTTTCTATGTAGTAGACCGTAAAAAAGATATGATTATAGCAGGTGGCTTTAATATTTACCCGCGTGAAGTGGAAGAAGTGTTGTACGAACGCGAAGAAATTCAAGAATGTGTAGTCGCTGGCATACCTGACCCATATCGAGGAGAAACAGTTAAAGCTTATATTGTATTAAAAGAAGGATATTCGATTTCAGAGGACGAATTAAATAAATATTGCCGTCAACATCTAGCGGCATTTAAGGTTCCGCGTTATTATGAATTTAGAGATGAGCTACCAAAAACAGCCGTAGGGAAAATTTTGCGTCGCACTTTGGTAGAAGAAGAAAAAACAAAATTAGCGAATAAAGAAGCGAAATAAATACGTGTGAAAGTATTGACAAGCAATGCTGTAAAATATAATATGAAAATATGAATGAATGACCATTCATATTTTCATATTTTTTTAGGTTCACACGTCATATGGATCATGTAGACGTGCGCATGTTTTTTAGGTGGTGATATAAAAGTGAAACGAGATAAGCCGAAATATAAGCAAATTATTGATGCAGCTGTCATCGTTATTGCGGAAAATGGGTATCACCAAGCGCAAGTATCGAAAATCGCCAAACAGGCAGGGGTGGCCGATGGAACAATCTATTTATATTTTAAAAATAAAGAAGATATATTAATTTCTGTCTTTAATGAAAAAATGGCTGTTTTTGTAGAGTCATTACAAGATATAATAGAAAATGGAAGTACGTCAAAAGACAAACTTTCACGAATGATTGAAAATCATTTTAATGTTCTAGCGACAGATCGATACCTAGCAACCGTCACACAATTAGAGCTACGCCAATCAAACAAAGACTTACGATTAAAAATTAATTCGGTACTACGTGAGTATTTACACTTACTCGATCAGATTTTAATCGAAGGTATGCTTTCAGGTGAGTTCAATCAAACGATGGATGTACGCTTGGCACGACAAATGGTTTTTGGAACAATTGATGAAACTATTACGTCGTGGGTTATGAATGACTATCGATATGATTTAATGGAACAGGTTCCAAAGGTTCAGGCATTAATCCTGAACGGCATTAAAGCTTAAAAGGATGTGGAGAAATGGAATTTCTAAGTTGGAAAGTAGAAGATGGGGTAGCAATGATTACAATTGCACGTCCACCAGCAAACGCTTTATCTCGCGGTATTATTGCAGAAGTTAACGCTGTTCTAGATGCTTTAGAACACGATGATGCTGTAAGAGTCCTTGTACTTCATGGTGAAGGCCGTTTCTTCTCTGCGGGAGCAGACATTAAAGAATTTACTGGGGTAGAATCTGGGGAAGAATTTACGAAGTTAGCTAGCAATGGACAGCAAGTATTTGAGCGTGTTGAATCATTCTCTAAGCCTGTGATTGCGGCCATCCATGGTGCAGCATTAGGTGGCGGACTTGAGTTAGCAATGAGCTGTCATATGCGATTCGTCACTGAATCTGCAAAGCTAGGTTTACCTGAATTACAATTAGGTCTAATTCCTGGATTTGGCGGTACCCAACGCTTGCCACGCTATGTGGGGGTAGCAAAGGCCGCGGAGATGATGTTTACAAGCGAGCCAATTTCAGGTACAGAAGCTGTTCAATGGGGCTTAGCAAACCGTGCATTCTCAGACGAAACGCTACTAGATGAAACGTTAAAGATTGCTAAGAATATTGCTAAGAAAAGCCCAATAGCTTTAAAGGCAGCTATTCAAACATTGCAATTTGCAAAGCATGCATCGTTCTATGAAGGCATTGAAGCAGAAGCGAAATCCTTTGGAACAGTATTCGTGACAGAGGATGCAAAAGAAGGAATTCAAGCATTCATTGAAAAGCGTGAGCCTGTGTTTACTGGTAAATAATTTTCCAAATGTCGATAGCACAAAGATGTTATCGGCGTTATCGAAACTGAAAATATATAATATTTATAAGTTTACTTAGAATTATAAAAACGTTCCAGGAGGTATGGATATATGAATATTTTTGCATTAATTAAACGTACGTTTGATACAGAAGAAAAAATCGTTGTGTCGGGTGGCAAAATCCAAGAGGATGGCGCGGAATTCATTATCAACCCTTATGATGAATATGCCATTGAAGAGGCAATTCAAGTGCGTGATGCTGCTGGTGGCAAAGTAACAGTTGTCACAATTGGTGGCGAGGATGCAGAGAAGCAATTACGTACAGCGCTTGCTATGGGAGCTGACGAAGCCGTATTAATTAATACCGAAGATGATTTAGATGAATTAGACCAAAATGCTGCTGCTTATCTCTTAGCTGAATACTTAAAAGATAAAGATGCGGATTTAATTTTAACTGGAAATGTTGCAATTGATGGTGGTTCTGGTCAAGTTGGTCCACGCGTTGCAGATTTACTGGATATTAATTATGTAACGACGATTACAAAACTAGAAATTGACGGAACATCTGCGAAAATTGTTCGTGATATCGAAGGAGATTCAGAAGTCATTGAAACTTCTTTACCATTATTAGTAACAGCTCAGCAAGGTTTAAATGAGCCACGTTATCCATCATTACCAGGTATTATGAAAGCGAAAAAGAAACCGCTTGCAGAACTTGAGTTAGATGATTTAGATATCGATGAAGATGATGTAGAAGTGAAGATTGAAACAGTAGACATCTTCTTACCAGCTCAAAAGGCAGCTGGCCGCGTTCTTGAAGGTGACCTTTCTGCACAAGTAAAAGAACTAGTAAATCTACTTCACACAGAAGCAAAAGTTGTTTAATTATTTGATGATGTTAATCGAATCTTAAAGGGTAACGGAGGGAATATTCTATGTCAAAAAAAGTATTAGTGTTAAGTGAAGTTCGTGAAGGAAGCTTACGTAATGTTTCTTTTGAAGCAATTGCAGCTGCAAAACAAATCGCAGATGGTGGCGAGGTTGTTGGAGTACTTTTAGGGGATGCTGTAGCAGGTTTAACAGGTCCATTATTTGAATATGGTGCTGACCGTGTGGTAACAGTGGAACACCCACATTTAAAGCAATATACATCTGATGGTTATAGTCAGGCATTATTAGCTGTTATTGAGCAAGAAAAACCAGCTGGCATTGTCTTCGGGCATACAGCAAATGGTAAAGATTTATCTCCAAAAATCGCTAGTAAATTACAAGCAGGTCTAGTATCCGATGTCACTTCTATTGAGGGTGCCGGTGATGATGTTCTATTCATCCGACCAATTTACTCTGGTAAGGCTTTTGAAAAAGTGAAAGTTAAAGAGGGCGTTGTTTTAGCTTCCATTCGTCCAAATAATATTACACCATTAGAAAAAGTCGAAGGAAAAACAGGCGATGTTTCTGCTATCACTGTAGATATTACAAACCTACGCACAATAATCAAAGAAGTAGTTCGTAAATCTTCAGAAGGTGTAGATCTTTCAGAAGCGAAAGTTGTTGTTGCAGGTGGTCGTGGTGTGAAGTCTGAAGAAGGTTTCGAGCCATTAAAAGAGCTAGCAGATTTACTAGGCGGTGCAGTTGGAGCATCACGTGGTGCATGTGACGCTGAGTACTGTGACTATTCACTTCAAATCGGTCAAACAGGGAAGGTAGTTACACCTGACCTTTATATTGCGGCGGGTATTTCTGGTGCCATTCAACATTTAGCAGGAATGTCAAATTCTAAAGTAATTGTTGCCATCAATAAAGATCCAGAAGCAAATATTTTCAAAGTAGCGGATTACGGTATCGTTGGTGATTTGTTTGAAGTTATTCCGCTTTTAATTGAAGAATTTAAAGCATTAAAAGTGAACGCATAAAGTGTTAAGCAGGGAGGGAAGATCCTTCCTGCTTTTTATAATGGGCGAAAGAAATAATTAGTGTTTGAAAATTATTGCAAAATAAAATATTGACATAATTAACGATAGCTATTATAGTGGTTGATACATTAATGATTTGAAACGCAAAGATTAGGAGTAGTAAAAGCTCATTATTCGGTGAAGAGAGCTGCGGGATGGTGCAACGCAGTCCAATAAGGCTTTGAACTTGCCTAGGAGTGGTAAGATAGATAGAATTATCTGATTATTCTATTTGTTTGACGATTAACCTTCGTTACAAGGTTTTAAGCTGGGTTCTATAAAGAACCAATTAGAGTGGTACCGCGGTTTGCTAAATGGCATATCGTCTCTTCTTTTATGAAAGAAGAGACGATATGCTTTTTTGATTTTTAGGAGGTAAGAAAGTGGAAAAAAACAGTCAACAATTAACAAGAACAATGACCTCACGTCACATCACAATGATGGCTCTAGGTGGGGCAATTGGGGCAGGGTTATTCAAAGGTAGTAGTGCTGCTATCGATATGGCAGGGCCGTCAGTGCTCATTGCGTATTTATTAGGGGGCATCATTTTATTATTTGTTATGCAAGGCCTCGCAGAAATGGCCGTTCGAAATAAAGAAGCCAGAACGTTTAGAGATTTAGTTCAATCGGTGTTAGGAAAATACCCAGCTTATTTCCTCGATTGGATCTATTGGAAAATGTGGGTTTTAAATATCGCAGCGGAGTCTGTCGTTGCGGCAATTTTTATTCAATATTGGTTGCCAGAATACCCCATCTGGATACTTGCCTTGTCAGTTTCAGTTTTAGTGACAGCCATTAATTTATTGTCCGTAAAAATATTTGCTGAAACCGAATACTGGCTAGCCTTAATTAAAATAACGGTTATTATTGTGTTCATTATAGCGGGACTTATCTTATTACTAGTTTCGTTTGGACATCATACAGCTGTAGGTTTTTCTAATTTAACGGAGCACGGAGGGTTTTTCCCTAATGGTTCAATGGGTTTAATTGCTGCCATGTTGGTGGTTATTTATTCTTATGGGGGAACCGAAATCATTGGGATTACATTAGCAGAAACGAAAAATCCAGAAAAAGTTGTACCAAAAGCTGTTCGTAGTACACTAGTACGTATTGTTACGTTCTATCTGCTACCTTTCTTTATTATTGTCAGCTTAATACCTTGGAATAATGTAAACGGGGTACCTGAAAGTCCATTTGTAATGGTATTTAAAATGATCGGCATTCCTGGTGCAGATCATATTATGAACGCTGTCGTTTTACTTGCCATTATTTCCTCCATGAATTCAGGACTCTATGGTTCATCTCGTGTGCTGTATACCCAAGCTGTAGACGGGCGTGTACCTAAAATTTTTGGCTATTTATCTAAACGTAAAGTGCCAGTATATGCTATTTTAATGTGTACAGTGGCCATGTATTTAGGTGTAATCTTATCTCTATATGCTGGGAGCAAGACCTTTGATTTCTTAATGGGATCTCTTGGTTATACGGTGTTATTCATTTGGTTAATTATTGCGATTGCCCATTTGAAATCACGAAAAAAACAAGCGGAAAATACAAGTGCCTATGAAGTGAAATGGTTCCCTTATACAACATGGATCGCTATAATTGCGTTAAGTGCCATTTTAATTGGGATTATTTTCACAACTTCCATTATCATCACAGGCATTACGTTAGGCATTTATCTCTTTATTACATTATCCTATGTATTGAAAGGCCGTTATCAAGAAAATGAATAGTCAATCTTACGTTTTTCGACATCGTTTTTCATAAAAAATACATTGTAGGCAGATTGTTCGCTCAAGTGAATTTATCCATGCTATACTACAATCATAGTAAGCTTAAGGAGGATTTCAAATGGCAATTGTACATGCAACGGATGCTACGTTCCAAAACGATATTAAAGAAGGGTTAGTACTAGTAGACTTTTGGGCTGCTTGGTGTGGACCTTGTAAAATGATTGGGCCAGTTCTTGAAGAAATGGACGCTGCTGGTAGTGCAGCTAAAATTGTAAAAGTTGACGTAGACAATAACCAAGGTACTGCAGCTGAGTATCAAATTATGTCTATCCCATCTTTACTATTATTTAAAGATGGAGAATTAGTTGACAAAACTGTAGGCTTCCAACCTAAAGAAGCTTTAGAAGCATTTATCGCAAAACATGCGTAATAAATGAAGTTTATAAAAGCCGAGCCATCAATTGATGTGTTCGGCTTTTTTTCGTTATATAATATGGAGAGGAAATTCTACTTAGGGGGGCAGGTAGGTAATGAACGATTTAATTAAGCGTAAACTGGATATTTTACCCGATCAGCCTGGCTGCTATTTGATGAAAGATCGACAGGGGACAATTATTTATGTCGGTAAAGCGAAAGTACTGAAAAATCGTGTGCGTTCTTACTTTACAGGTACACATGAGGGGAAAACGCAAAGACTTGTAAGTGAAATAGAAGATTTTGAGTATATCGTGACATCATCCAATATTGAAGCACTTATTTTAGAGCTGAATCTCATTAAATTACATGATCCAAAATACAATGTCATGCTAACGGATGATAAGACATATCCATATTTAAAAATTACCAACGAAAAACATCCGCGTCTTATTACAACACGAAAGGTTAAAAAGGATAAGGCTAAATATTTTGGTCCCTATCCTAATGCATATGCGGCAAGTGAAACGAAAAAGCTATTAGATCGATTATATCCGCTACGCAAATGTGTACAATTACCTTCAAAAGTTTGTTTGTACTATCATATGGGTCAATGCTTGGCTCCCTGTGTAAAGGAAATTGATGGTCAAACTTATCAAGAAATGATTGAGGATATGACAAAGTTTTTAAATGGTGGTGTTGAGGCAGTTAAAAAGGAGCTGGAAACTAAAATGCTTGCAGCTGCTGAAAATTTGGAATTTGAACGTGCGAAGGAGTTTCGAGACCAAATTGCACACATTGATACAGTTATGCAAAAACAAAAAATTGTATCAAGTGATACAACAAACCGTGATGTATTTGGCTATGCTGTTGAAAAAGGATGGATGTGTGTACAAGTATTTTTTGTCCGACAAGGTAAATTAATAGAACGTGATGTCTCCATTTTCCCGATCTATCAAGATGCTGAAGAAGAATTTTTAACATTTGTTGGGCGTTTCTATGAGAAACCAGAGCATATAAAGCCAAAAGAAGTTTTTATTCCACAAGCCATTGATGCAGCCATTTTAACGGAATTATTAGAGATCAAAGTACTCACACCAAAACGAGGACAGAAAAAGGAATTGGTAGATTTAGCAACCAAAAATGCTGAAATAGCTGTGGCAGCTAAATTCCAGCTGATTGAACGACAAGAAGAACGTACAATTGGTGCTTGTGAGGTTCTTGGTGAGGCAATGGGTATAACGACGCCATTACGAATTGAAGCTTTTGATAATAGTCATATGCATGGCACGGATGCCGTCTCTGCTATGGTTGTTTTCATTGATGGAAAGCCTGCAAGAAAGGAATATCGTAAGTACAAAACGCGTTCAGCAGCCAAGCATGATGATTATGGCGCTATGCAGGAGGTCATCCGTCGTCGTTATACGAGGGTTTTAAAAGAGGGTTTACCATTACCAGATTTAGTCCTCATTGATGGAGGAAAAGGGC
>NZ_DAMDAY010000137.1:0-12205 GCF_032093475.1 Lysinibacillus sp.
AGCATTTGCCATTCAAACAAATGTCGCATCAACAGAAGACTTACAGCGTTTATTTGATGAAACGAAACAAAACTATGGTCAATTAGATATTTTAGTAAACAATGCAGGGATCATGGATGGGATGGAGCCTGTTGGTGAAATTTCCGATGAACGATGGGATAAAGTATTTGCGGTAAATACAACAGCTGTGATGCGCTCGATGCGTATGGCGACAGACATTTTCCTTGCGCAAGGACACGGTGTCTTTGTCAATAATATTTCTGCGGGTGGCTTATATGGGGCACGTGCAGGTGCTGCCTATACAGCTTCAAAACATGCCGTTGTTGGATTAACAAAAAACACAGCGTTTATGTATGCTGATAAAAATATTCGCTGCAATGGTATTGCGCCTGGAGCAGTCATGACGAATATCGCCTCTTCAATGACCAATATGAGCCAAACTGGAGCAACACGCCAAGCACTTGGTCTATCGATTAATCCGCGTGCTGGTCAACCAGAAGAAATTGCTCAATTAGCTATTTTCCTTGGATCAGACGAGGCAAGCTTTGTGAATGGACAAGTCATTGCAGTAGATGGTGGCTGGACAGCTTACTAAACAAGCGAAAAGCACGCACAGTAAAAATTATTTTCTGTGCGTGCTTTTATTCATTATAGTACTTTTCTTGATGGAAACAGACTTCCAATTATAGCACCAATAATCGCTGGTAGTATCCACCCTAAGCCAATATCATAAAAAGGTAGAATCGTTGAATAGGCCTTTTCTACAGCATCCAAGACACCTAACTTTGCGCCTGGTACACTTTCAATTAATGCTTTATAACCATCAATCAAACTAATGAAAAATGTAAAAATCATCGCAATAGCATATACCGTTTGCTTATTTTTAAAGAATGATGAGCTAAGTGCCAGCAAAATTAAGACAATCGCTAATGGATACAGGAACATTAAAACGGGAATAGCAAATTGAATAATATTGTTTAAGCCAAAGTTTGCAATCGTAAAAGACACAACACATAATAAAAATACAAACCATTTATAGCTGATTTTTGGAAACACTTGATGGAAAAATTCACTACATGAAGTAATTAAACCAATACTCGTTTTTAAACATGCAAGAACAATGATAACAGCTAATAAAATGGCCCCAAATGAGCCGAAATAGTGATCCGCTACTGCGGCAAAAATTAAACCACCATTCTCAAAAGTGCCTACTGCTCCAATGCTGGAAGCGCCCATAAATGTGATTAATCCGTAAATTAGCATCATTAAAGCCATCGCAAATATTCCTGAAGTCCAGGTAGCCTTCGCTATCTGCTTTCGATCCGTAATTCCTGCACTTTTAATCGCATTGATGACAACAATCCCAAAGGCTAATGATGCTAAGGCATCCATTGTATTATAGCCCTCTTTAAAGCCTGTCATAAAGGCATTATCTATATAATCACCGATTGGCTGCTGGAAGTGCCCCATCGGTTTCACAATGCTTGTAATAATCAAAATAAATAAGACAACTAAAAAAGCAGGTGTTAAATATTTCCCAATATAATCCATAATTTTCGCTGGATTTAAAGAAAAATAGTAAACAACAGCAAAAAATAGAAAGCTAAATACGGCTAATAGCAATGTTGCATGCTGAGCTTCAATATATGGCTCAAAGCCTACCACAAATGGTACGGTTGCTGTACGTGGTATCGCAAAAAATGGCCCAATGGTTAAATAGAGCGCCAAAGAAAATACGATACCAAAAACAGGATGGACACGGCTCGCTAAATCCCGTAAGCCATTACTTCCTGATAAACCAATGGCTAAAATTCCGAGGAATGGCAGCCCGATGGCAGTGACTAAAAACCCGATTAATCCAAACCAAAAATTGGTCCCTGCTAATTGCCCCATTTGAATTGGGAAAATAAGGTTCCCTGCACCGAAATACAGTCCAAATAACATAGTTCCAATGACTGCATAGGTTGAGAAAGGTATTTTTTGTTGCATAATTGATGTACTCCTTAGATGTTTTAGACTATAGCAAATTATTTTAATCGAATGATTTTTCACTACAATTCCATCATGTTATCAAGCATTTATTATAATTACAATAGTTTTTTCATGATCTAGATGAAAGCTTCATTAATTAGTTAATTCCACAAAAAAAGAGCTGCCTGCTGACAGCCCTTCTCCTTAATTTGCAACTGACCATTCAATATGATCTAAAAATTTATAGACATCTTCATAAACTTTTTCACGTTCTTTATCTAACGTAATAATATGACCTGAATTTTCATACCAAATGATTTCTTTATCATCTGTTTCTACGGTATTTAAAATGAATGGTGCACTTTCTTGGTAAAGCTCATCGTCTAATGAACCTTGTAGTACTAGTGTTGGTGCTTTAATAGTGGATAATTCCTCACGTGTTTCAGTCGTTAAACGTGTTACGCCATCTAAAGAATCTTTTGGGGTAATACGTAACTCATGTAATTCTGAAATAATTTGATCTTTTGATTTATTTTCAAAGTGTTTATATAATCGAGCATAGTGGTACAAACGTGTAAATAAGCCTTTTGAGTTATCACGTGTTATTGGTGCACACATCGCAACACATGCCTTCACTGGGAATGTCTCTGCAACTTTTAGTGAGAAGACGCCACCAAGTGAAATCCCAACAACTGCGATTTCTTCATAGCCTTTCTTTTGTAGGAAGTTATAACCTTCCACGACATCGTTCCACCAGTCTTCTGGTTTAGTTTCTAATAAAGCTTCTGGTTCTACGCCATGCCCACTATAGATTGGTGCATGAACGGTATAACCACGTTGAGATAAGAATTCTCCTAGTTTTTTCACATCTTTTGTGCTACCTGTGAATCCATGCAGTAATAGTACGGCTTTTTTGCCTCCCTCAATTGTTAGAGGTTGTGGCTTTGTTAACTTCATTTTATGATATCCCCTTCACGGAAATTTATAATTGTGTATTTTATGTGTCTATCTTATCACCCTTTATTCATAATGTACAATTTATAGTTTTTATCAAATCAATGTGTATTGTGCATGAATGATGTCAGGTTAATGGCTGTACTATCACACTTTCTACTATTTAACTTTCCGATTCTTCTATTTAAAGGCAATGTCCTTTTAAAAATTTTTTGAACCCTATACTTCCAGACTGTTTCCCGTTATAATGCAGATAACTTAAAAATAACGAGAAAAGAGGTGAAAAAAATGGAGTGGCAACAATTAGAATATTTTGTAACGGTTGCAAAGTTAGAGCATATGACACGAGCTGCCGAGGCATTAGCGATTTCACAGCCAGCACTTAGTCGTTCTATATCAAAGCTGGAAGAAGAATTAGGTGTACCGCTTTTCGACAGACAAGGGCGCTCAATCATGCTAAACCGATATGGTGAACTATTTTTATATCGCGTACAACGCATGCGTAAAGAATATGAAAAGGCTGTTTTAGAATTACAAGAGCTGAATAATCCAGAGCTTGGGGACGTATCACTTGGTTTTTTACATACGCTAGGAACGAGTATCGTACCAGATTTGATTCGCGCTTTTCGTCAGAAACACCCCCATATCCGTTTTCATTTCACGCAAAACTATTCCCATTCACAATTAAAGCAATTGCTGGCTGGTGAGTTAGATCTTTGCTTATTGGCTGCCATAGATACAGAGCCTCCCGTTTGCTGGAAAGAGCTGTGGCGTGATGAGCTCTTTATTATGGTGCCGATTGACCATCCACTAGCTCATCGCAAAAGCATTAAAATGAAGGAACTGGAGCATGAAAATTTTGTGCTCATGAAAAAGGGCTATGCTCTTCGCCGTTCTGCTGACCGCTTATTAAACGCAGCTGGCATAAAGCCTAAAATTTCTTATGAAGGCGATGAAGTATCTACCATTGCAGGTTTTGTTGGGGCTGGTCTCGGCGTTTCCTTACTACCAGATGATGAGGATTTAAATCCGAAGAAGATCGTTAAAATCCATGTTGAGGATATGGTATGTGAACGTATTATTGGCATGGCTTGGATTGACAATCGCTATTTGCCTCCATCAGCACGCCAATTTAAACAGTTTGTCTTCGATTTTTATGAAAAAAAATAAAAAGATCAGGGCTTTGGCTGCCCTGATCTTTTTATTAGCGTAATTTTACCTGATATGAAAAAATATCCGTTGTATCACCTTGCATCTCAAATAATCCTTGTTCGACGAGTGTTCGTAAGCGATACATTAGAAAATCATTCCCTATATAATGATTAACTGTTCCAGCTGTCTGAGCTAAAATTTGCGTCGGCATCAGCCATTCTTCCTTGTGCTGTAACTGCAGATTCTTTGCACTGGCGATAATGTATGCGTCCAGTGCCTCTTCCTCTACATGCTCCAGTTTATTTTTCCATAGTCGTAGTGTACTTGGCTGTCCTTTTATGTCTTCCCATTCTTTGGCAAGTTGTTGACATTCTTGAGTAGAAAATCGTTTTGCAACAGTGCGAAGCTTCATAAGCATGTCTGAGGAAAGCTCACCTGTCTGACGAATAGTAATATTTGGTTGAATACGTTGCATGCCCTCTGTGGCATCAATTCCATAGACCATACTACTTTTATGATTAAACTCACTCATCACATAGCGCAGTCCAATTTGTTCATGGGCATTATGGCTATACCAAACCCAAACATCCACATCACTTGGTAACGTTTCGATTTTCCCCTTCCAATTTTCATAGATATCATTGTATAATTGTTGGTCATCATCGTCCAACATATGCGTCTCTAACCAATGTTTGCGTTCTTCAAAGCTCTGAAGAGGTCCAATCGAGAAATCATCATGGACACTTAGAACTGATTCATCACGCTGCAAACGATGTTGGCGTATGGCAAGCTTCAAGGAACCCTGAGTTGCTAAGCTAAAGGTAATATGTAAAATAGCCATGATCATTCCTCCCTATTGTTTACTAATAGCTATTTGTATCCCAATAAAAGTGAAGAGAATACCTTGAATCATATTTAATCGTTTTGCAATCACAGGCTGACCAATAATCACATTTCTAACCTTCCCTGCAAACAAACTAAATAAGATAAATAATACCAATGCTTGAACTAAAAATACTATACCCAAAATAAGCATTTGCAACGCAACATGTCCTTGTGAAGGATGAACAAACTGAGGTAGGAGCGCTAGGAAAAATAGCGATACTTTTGGATTTAAAATATTCATTAAAATCCCTTTTTTATACAACTTAACATAGGCTTGTACATTTTGCTGCTGCAAAGAAAATGGATCTCCTTTTGCACGAAATGATTGCCAAGCTAGATATAATAAATATGCTACTCCTGCAAATTTTACAATAGAGAAAATAATAGTCGATTGATAAATAATCGCAGAGATACCGAGTACCGCTGCACTAATATGAACAAGAAGTCCCGTACATAATCCAAGTGATGTGGCAATACCAGCTTTTTTATCTTGTGTAATACTTTGCGCAAGCACAAACAAATTATCTGGCCCTGGCATTATCGTTAAAATAATCGCTGCACCTAAAAATGCGAATAACGTTGAAATTTCCACTACTTTCACTTCCTTCAACTTCTTTGAAAAACTATTTACATTATACTACACGACATTATTTTCACTAGATATAAGTTTATGTCTTTATTTAAATTTTTTCACGAACTTTAGCTTCACAAATTATGCTCGTTCAGACAATACTTTTCTCTCCTAATACATTATAATAGTAGAAACTCATGATTTTACAGATAATTTTCATAAGAGGTGATTGTATGGCAGTAAGTGATATTGTTACGCAATACGAGGATGAGCACGGGCAGGTTTATTATAAAATGACATCACATGACATTGAGGTTAAGGCTACACAAAACTCAGGACTAGCTCCCATTATTACCTATTGGATGGGAGAAAAAGACATAACGGATTCCATACGAAATTTGCGTTTCAGTCCACGTCCCCCATCTAGCTATATACAAGATTACGAAGAATTTCAAGCAATGCTTTATTCGAAGGAGCAGTATGCCATTAACCAGCTCTATGAACAAATGAGCATCAAGCCAAAAAATATGTCCTCCGGGAAACAAATCGTATGGAGTTTCTTTGTGATTGTTTTGGCCATGCTGCCACTTTTCATCGCTATTTGGTGGTTTAAATAATCGATTAGGTTCCTTTTTTATCACTTTTGCTCTTCACCCTCTTAACTTTTCAAAACTTTCAAGTAATTTGTCAATTCAACTTGACAGACCTTTGCAAGTAGTGCATCCTTTAGTCAATAGTTGAAAACAGTATGATGACAAAACGAATGAAGACTAGTAGTTAGTAACTCTTGTGAAGAGAGCAATGCCCATTGGCTGCAAGGCATTGTACAAGAAAGACTGATGAACCTACTTCGTGAAACGTCCTAGCCAAACTAGGCGCAGTCTCTAGCGTTATGAGAAAAGTGGAATGTCGCATGATATTCAATGTAGGTGGTACCACGGAAGGCAAGTCTTTTCGTCCTAATTTTTAGGATGAAAAGGCTTTTTTTATCTTGATGTAATATGCAGGAACGAACGTATTCAACTGGAGGTTGTGTGATGGAGAGAAAAAGAATTGTTGTTAAAATTGGCAGTAGCTCTTTAACGAACGCAAAAGGTGAAATCGATAAAGTTCGCTTAATGGATCACGTACAGGCAATCGCCGAATTAAAGAAACAGGGACATGAAGTTTTACTTGTCTCATCGGGTGCCGTCGCTGCGGGTTTTAAACAACTTGGCTACCCAGCTCGTCCTGTGACGGTGAAAGGTAAGCAGGCAGCGGCAGCGGTAGGGCAAAGTCTACTTATTCAAACGTACAGTGCTTTATTTAGTATCTATGATATTATGCCTGCACAGATTTTACTGACTCGCACAGACTTTTCTAAAAAAGAATGCTATAAAAATGCTTACGCGACGTTCGAGGAATTATTAGAACGCTCAATGTTACCTATCATTAATGAAAACGATACCGTATCTATTAGCGAATTAACTTTTGGTGATAATGATATGCTATCCGCTTTAGTAAGTGGTCTGGTCCATGCAGATCAACTCATTATTTTAACCGATATTAATGGCTTATATAACGCCAATCCCGCTAAAAATCCACAGGCTGAGCGCATTGATAAGTTAACAGCAATTACAGATGATTTGCTTCGCTTTGCAGATGGTACAGGATCAAAGGTTGGCACGGGTGGCATGGCTTCCAAGCTATTAGCAGCTCGAACTGCTTTACGTGCAGGTGTTAGGGTGTTTATTGGAACCGGTCATGGTGTTCAAAAACTTGTGGATATTTTAGCTGGCCATGGCGATGGAACCTATGTCGGTCATGATGAGCTTGCAGTGCTAACGAATCATAAACAGTGGATTGCACTTACGGAAGTTTCTGGTAAAATTTTTATAGATAATGGTGCTGAGCGAGCGTTAATGGACAATGGCAAAAGCCTTTTACCTGCCGGGGTGTACCGTGTAGAAGGAGATTTTATCAATGGTGACGTGGTCGAAGTCTATAGTGAAAATGGTTTATTAGGACGTGGTGAGGTGTTGTACTCATCTCAAGAGCTAGCTGTTGCAATGGGAAAACGGACAGATACATTGGTGAATTGTCCTAACGAGGTCATTCACAGAGATAAATGGCTGAAAATTCAAACGAATTAAGGAGGAATGAAAAATGACAAGTGAAATTCAAGAAAAAGGTCGTCTTGCAAAGGCCGCTAGTTACACGTTAAATAATAAAACTACCTGCGAAAAAAATGAGGCTTTGACAAAAATTGCCGAACAGCTTCTTATCGATCAGCCTATTATCCTAGCTGAAAATGCTAAGGATTTGGCACTCGGTGAGCAACAAGGCATGTCCGCTTCTACATTGGACCGTATTATGCTTAATGAGGAGCGCATAGCGGCAATGGCAGATGCCATTCATTTGCTCGTCTCCTTAAACGATCCAGTAGGTACCATTGTGGAACGTATTGAGAAAGATAATGGGCTACGCATTGAAAAGCGAATTGTGCCACTCGGTGTTATTGGCATGATTTATGAGGCTCGCCCAAATGTCACAGTCGATGCAGCAACACTTTCTTTGAAAACGGGTAATGCTGTCATATTGCGCGGGAGCTCCTCCGCTAAAAGTTCAAATATGGCTCTTGTCGCAAGTATCCATCGTGCACTTGCCAAAACAGCCATGCCAACGGATGCGGTGCAATTAATTGAGGATACGCGTCGGGAAACAGCTAAAGAACTATTTCATTTAAAAGAGTACTTAGATGTACTCATTCCTCGTGGCGGCAAAGCGCTTATTGATTTAGTTGTTAATGAAGCGTCTGTCCCTGTCCTTGAAACAGGTGCAGGTAATTGTCACATTTATGTGGATCAAATGGCAGATTACATAAAAGCAGAAACCATTTGTCTGAATGCTAAAACACAGCGGCCCTCTGTCTGTAATGCAGCAGAAAGCTTACTGATCCACCCTACTTGGTTTAAGGCACACGGTGTTCAGCTTTTATCGTCTCTGTACGAAGCAGGTGTGACAATCATCGGTGATGAACAAGTGTGTCAGTCATTTAAGGACGCTCTTCCAGCTACGACAGATGACTATGCGACAGAGTACCTTGATTTAAAAATAAGTGTTAAGTTAGTCGAAAACGTCTATGAAGCGATTGAGCATATCCATCAATTTGGAACGAATCATTCTGAAGCTATTATTACGGAAGATTCATTGGTCGCAGAAACATTTTTAAACAATGTCGATGCAGCAGCGGTTTATCACAATGCCTCTACCCGCTTCACAGACGGCTTTGAATTTGGCTATGGCGCAGAAATTGGTATCAGTACGCAAAAGCTACATGCTCGTGGACCAATGGGCTTACCTGCCTTAACATCAACAAAATATTTTATTCATGGCAACGGTCAAATTCGAGAATAGCTATAACTCTCTTCCCTAGTTATAGATTGATAAAAAATAGAAAGAAGGTTTCGTATGAACATTTCAGCAATCATTAAATTAACTGTATCGATGGCTCTTTTTGGCTCCATTGGCTTTTTTACCGTTCATACTGGTGTTCCGGCTACAGAGCTTGTCTTTGTTAGATGCATTTGCGCAACCCTCTTTCTAGGAGGTATGTGGCTGATCACAGGTGGACATAAATCAGAGGTGTGGGATAAAAAAGAAATTCTTCAAACGATTATTTGCGGTGTCTTTATTGTTTTAAACTGGGTATTTTTATTTAAAGCCTTTGAAGAAATGTCAATTTCGATTGCAATTTCGATTTATAATTTAGCTCCTATTTTTGTTTTAATATTAGGCGCGATTTTTTTAAAGGAAAAGATGACTATTCAAGCGCTAGTGGCAACCATCACTTGCTTTATTGGTAGTATTTTTATTATTGGCTTACAGAATTTTGTGTCGTTCTCGGAGTTTATGCAATCGGGCTTTGTGTGGGCCTTACTTTCAGCTGTCTTTTATGCCCTCACCATGTTAACAAGCAAAACGATTACCAAGCTAAGCTCCTATGCATTAACTTATATTCAAACAACGGTTGGAATCGTCATGCTGCTGCCTTTCATTGATTTTGCACTCTTTGATGGCTTAACCTCAACGAATTGGTTTTATATTTTAGGCACAGGCTTTATTCATACTGGATTTGTTTATTATTTATTTTTTGATAGTATTCGTGGTCTTTCTACCATTCTTGTATCTGTATTAGTATTCGTCGACCCTGTTGTCGCGATTTTACTTGATATGCTACTGCTTGATTTTATGCCAAGCATTGTGCAAACGATGGGCATTTTATTAATTTTCGGTGGTATTTTTTATACAATTTATGTTCCAAAGAAAAAGCGACTGCCACAGGAGGTCTCATAATGGGCAAACTCTTCACGATAGGAGAATTATTAATTGATTTTACACCAACACAGCAGCGAGGCTCTCTTACCGATATCGAGCACTTTACGAAACATGCCGGTGGAGCTCCTGCAAATGTAGCGGCGGTTTGTGCCAAACTGGGCCTGCAGGCTGCTCTGCTAACACAGGTGGGCCAGGATGCCTTTGGTGATTTCCTGATAAAAACATTACAGCAAGCAGGTGTAGATACTCAATTTATTCGTCAAACAACGGAGGGAGAAACAAGCCTTGCTTTTGTATCATTAAATGAACAAGGGGATCGTGACTTTCAATTTTATCGCCGACATGCTGCGGACTTATTATACAAACAAGAATACCTCCCCTCACAGCTTTTAACTGCGAAGGATATTGTGCATTTTTGTTCTGTGAATCTTGTGGAAAGTCCTATGAAGAAAGCCCACCTTGCTTTTCTTGAACAGGCACATCAAGTGGGTAGCCTCGTTTCCTTTGACCCGAATGTGCGCCTACCTTTATGGCAGGATGAATCAGCTTGTCGTGAAACCATTTTAGCCTTCTTACCTCAAGCGCATCTGGTGAAGCTTTCAGCGGAGGAGCTTTTATTTCTAACCGCCATAGAGGATGAACAGAGGGCGGTCCTTCAATTATTCAATGGATATATAGCTGTCATCATTATTACACATGGTGCTGCCGGGGCCACATTATATACGAAAAATCTTCATGTTAAAGTTCCCGCTGACAAGGTGCAAGCCATTGATACAACGGGAGCAGGTGATGCTTTTATTGGCGCTATTCTAAGTCAATTCCTTCAACATCAACTAGAGGTAGAGGGGTTAGTGGCTTACTGTGAACTGGAGGCGACGTCCCTGCTATCTTTCGCAAACCGCTATGCAGGCTTATCAACTACGAAGCACGGGGCAATACCGTCTTATCCGGCACTACCACTGGAATTAAAAGTAGATTAACTCGAAACTTTACATCCCCTTTTTCGTATGTATTAGAGACAAGTCAATCTAAGGAGGTCTTTCATGGAATCGGTGACAAAAAAACGAGCAGCAGCTTTTTTAATTGATACAGCTATTTCAACGGCTGCTACGTTCGGTATTGAATATTTCCTACGAAAAAAGGTTAAAAATGAGGCTGTTCACGCACTAGTTACACCAACAGTCGTGTTGTGGGCACTCGAATATGCACAGCTCCGAAAAAACGGACAAACTATTGGCTACAAAGCAATGGGACTAGCACTTGAAAATGAAGATGGTCGTCCATTATCTTGCGCTCAAATTATTAAACGAATGGCTTATCGAGACACGATTAGTACGTTTGCTTATTTAAAAGATCGTCAAGCATTTGAGCAACAGCATGGACAGTGTTTGCCACATGATAGCTTTGCCCATACGGTTGTGAAAGAAATTTAGAGGAAGGCTACCCAACTACTTTGGATAACTCAGACTGTAGACAAAAGCCATCGAGAAGCTCACTCTCGATGGCTTTTGTCATTTTTCTTCCTATTTCATTTTTACTTCCAAACCACACATACTCTTCGAGCATATTTGCTCTCTTAAGCTTGTTGCCATGTCCAAGTAGCCAGCTTTTTCAAATTCATAGCAGCGAAAGTAAGCATCGCCTGCATGGACAATATTTTAAGACCTCTTAAGGTTGTCCATCGCATACCATGCTTTTGATGGTTTGACGCATGGACCGAATACCAAAAACTTAAAGAGAACAACAGGATCAATACTAGGACGCCCATAAACAGAGTAGAAGTTTTCTACTAAAGGATAGATAAATGAAAAAATCAATAGCAGCCTCTAGTTTTCGCACTAAATGATTGGTGAGAACTAATTGATCAATTGTTAACATTTCTAATTGTTCACGTTCATTGGTTTGATTTTTCGTCATCATGGTTGATCATTTCAATAGTTTACTTTTTATCAATAGGTAAATAAGGAGTGCTTTATGTATAAGTTGATTGGAACGAAGGGCGGCGACTCCTGCGGGAATAGCTGGAAAGTCGAGATCCTGGACTGAGCGAAGAGGGAAGTAGCTCGACCCCGCCCGCAGAAAGCGTCCGCCCGTAGTAGAAATCAACGGCTTACTTTATTTCATTGGAAAAGAAAAAAGACTGTAGACAAACTCAAAATCCATTGAATTTGTCTACAGTCTGGGCTATCCAACTACTGCAATATCCATTTATTCCATGCCTTCTCCCCTTTTAACTAAACAGCAAAAAAAGGTTACCTAGTCCCCGCTAAGTCTGGAAAATTACTGAAAAATGACTACCAGTATTTTTTCATTAGAATATGAGGGATGCCACAATCCATGAATTCTTCACCTTCA
>NZ_DAMDAY010000138.1:0-11990 GCF_032093475.1 Lysinibacillus sp.
CGCCGATGGTAGTTGGGGGCTTCCCCCTGTGAGAGTAGGACGTCGCTAGGCAATTAAAAGACCAGAGAAAATATTCTCTGGTCTTTTTTGATACCTTAAAATTCAAGAGCACTTCTAAGATTATTAATATATGATTGGCTCACAGGTAATTCACTTCCGTCAATTAATGTAACAATAAAGTTTGATGTTAGGTCTCGTGCCATCTTTTTTATAAAATAAATATTTACAATATAGGAACGATGAATGCGAATAAAGTAGGTCGGTAATCTTAATTGAAGCTCTTTGAGTGTAATATTCGTTTTAAACTGTTCTTTTTCTACATAAAACCATGTTTTTTTCTGCAAGCTTTCTATATGAGATATTCTATCGATTGCTACTGGCTTCCATTCCTCCTCCTGCTTTCCTGTTAAAAACTGAAATGGTTCAGTTTTTTTCTTGGTGAAGGTGGACGGTAAGACAACGACCAGTGCAGCTGGTTTATGATCAATGTATATTGGATAACCCATACCGTAATATGGCGTATCGAATAAGGAATTATCTAATATGGCATCTGTTTTTTTCTGAGTCCGTAGCACTTGCTCCGCAATACTCCCTGGCATCACTTGTTGTCCGATCTCTAGATGAATATTTTGATGGCCTGAGTGAAAGTAAATATAAGAATTATCAACTGCAATTGCAAAGGATGAATCGGCTGGTACCCAGTCTTGCATCATTAAAATATATTGTTGTGAAATATCTTTTGCAAATGAATTTACCTCATTGTTCATTGTAACATCCCCCTTGTTTGTAAACAGCCTTCCAAATTTCATCGTTTAAAAAGGTAGTTTTATCCTGAAATTCCGATATTTTATCAAAAAATAGTGAAAATTTAAACACTCTGTTATATATTAATTTACAACAAATAAACCTGTTATGGAACAGTGAATTAAAAGTTTTTTAACAGAGTATATTGTACACAAAGGGGAAGGTGGAATTTCAATATGTCAACTCGTCAAGAAAGAATCGAAGCTTTAGAAAAACAATGGGCTGAAAACCCACGCTGGGCTGGTATTGAGCGCACATATTCAGCTGAAGAGGTTGTTAAATTACAGGGCACAATTGTACTTGAACAAACATTAGCCCAAAAAGGCGCTACTAGACTTTGGAATTCGTTACATGAGGAACCGTTTATTAATGCATTGGGGGCATTAACGGGTAATCAGGCAGTGCAACAAGTAAAAGCCGGATTAAAGGCTATTTATCTATCAGGCTGGCAAGTAGCTGCGGATGCAAACCTTTCTGGACAAATGTATCCTGATCAATCTTTATACCCTGCTAACTCTGTACCAGCAGTAGTAAAACGTATCAATCAAGCACTACAACGCGCCGATCAAATTGATCATGCTGAAGGTCGTGTCGATCAATTTGATTGGTTCGCACCAATCGTCGCAGATGCAGAAGCAGGTTTTGGTGGTCCTCTAAACGTGTTTGAACTTGTAAAGGGCATGATTGAAGCTGGGGCTGCTGGTGTTCACTTAGAAGATCAATTAGCGTCAGAAAAGAAATGTGGGCATCTAGGCGGTAAAGTTTTACTTCCAACACAAAATGCTATCCGTAATTTAATTGCTGCTCGATTAGCAACAGATGTTATGGGTGTAGATACAATTTTAATTGCTCGTACGGATGCAGATGCTGCAGATATGGTTACTTCAGATATTGACCCACGTGATGCGGAGTTCATAACTGGTGAACGTACACCAGAAGGTTTCTTCCGTACAAAAGCTGGTATTAAACAAGCAATTGCTCGTGGATTAGCTTACGCACCATATGCAGATTTAATTTGGTGTGAGACTTCCAAACCATCACTTGAGGAAGCTCGTGAATTTGCTGAAGCAATTCATGCTGAATTCCCAGGTAAAATGCTTGCGTACAATTGCTCACCTTCGTTCAACTGGAAAGCAAATCTTTCAGAAGAAGAAATTGCAGAATACCAACGAGAACTTGGTAAGTTGGGTTACAAATTCCAATTTGTTACGTTAGCAGGCTTCCATGCACTTAACCACTCCATGTTTGAGCTTGCACATGATTATAAAGATAATGGTATGGCTGCATATTCTAAACTACAGCAAGCTGAATTTGCTTCTGAATCCAAAGGGTATACAGCTACACGCCATCAACGCGAAGTAGGTACTGGATATTTTGATGAAATTTCTCAAGTTATTTCTGGTGGTACTTCTTCTACAACAGCAATGGCAGGCTCTACTGAAACTGAACAGTTTGTTTAAGTAACATTTTATACGTGTTTTCCTAAATTCATAATCATAGAATAGTCTCCTCCGTTTCTCCTAAAACGGAGGATGACGAAACTAAAATTGCAAAGGTGGGTAAACAACTAATGGAACAAGCAACAACAGGTAAGCTTAAAATTGTTGGAGAACAGAACGAGCAAACAAAAGAAATTTTAACACCTGAAGCTCTTAATTTTGTTCTTGCCCTGCATGAAAAATTTGATACTCGCCGTAAGGAGTTGTTGGATGCTCGTCAAGAACGCCAAAAACGACTTGATGCGGGAGAAAAGCTTGATTTCTTAGCAGAGACGAAGCATATTCGTGAAGGTGATTGGACAATTGCACCACTTCCAAAGGACCTGCAAGATCGCCGTGTTGAGATTACAGGACCTGTTGATCGTAAGATGGTTATTAATGCTTTAAACTCGGGAGCAAAAATGTTTATGGCATGTTTCGAGGATGCTTCTTCTCCGACATGGGAAAATATGATTGGTGGTCAAATTAATATGCGTGATGCTATTAATAAGACGATAGAATTTTCACAAGCATCCAATGGTAAAACGTATAAATTAAATAAAGAAACAGCAGTGCTTTTAGTTCGTCCACGAGGTCTACACTTGCTTGAGAAGCATGTTCTTGTCGATGGAGAGCCGATTTCAGGTAGCTTCTTTGATTTTGGTTTATATCTATTCCATAATGCAAAAAATGCGCTAGCGCAAGGTACTGGTCCATATTTCTATCTGCCAAAGCTTGAAAGTCATTTAGAGGCTCGTCTATGGAATGATGTCTTTGTATTTGCCCAAGATTATATTGGCATTCCACAGGGAACAATAAAAGCTACTGTACTAATTGAAACGATTTTAGCGGCGTTTGAGATGGATGAAATTTTATATGAGCTACGCGAACATTCAGCTGGTCTGAATTGTGGACGTTGGGATTATATTTTCAGTTATATTAAACGTCTTCGCAATCAAGCTGATGTTATTTTGCCAGATCGTGGGCAAGTAACAATGACCGTACCGTTTATGAAGGCCTATACGTCTTTATGCATACAAACATGTCATAAGCGTAATGCACCAGCAATGGGGGGAATGGCTGCACAAATTCCTGTTAAAAATGATGATGAGGCGAATGCTATAGCATTTGCGAAAGTGGCAGAAGATAAACGTCGTGAAGCAACAGAGGGGCACGATGGTACTTGGGTAGCACATCCTGGTATGGTTGCAACTGCAATGGAGCAGTTTGATGCCATTATGACAACACCTAACCAAATTCATAAAAAACGTGAGGATGTACACGTAACTGCAGAAGATTTAGTAGCGGTGCCAGAGGGAACAATTACGCTTGAAGGTCTTCGTATTAACTGTAGTGTCGGTGTACAATATATTGCTTCATGGCTACGGGGTAATGGTGCTGCACCAATTAACAACTTGATGGAGGATGCCGCAACAGCAGAAATTTCTCGTACGCAAGTATGGCAATGGATTCGTCATCCAAAAGGAATCTTAGATGATGGACGTGGTATTACGTTAGCATTTGTCCTAGAAATATTGGAAGAAGAGCTTGTGAAGATTAAAGAGGCTGTTGGGGAACAAGCTTATAGCAGTGGTCGCTACATTGAAGCAGCTGAACTGTTTAAATCCTTAATTGAGCAAGATGAATTTGCGGAATTTTTGACACTTCCAGGATATGAAAAATTAGCATAAGACATAAATCTACTATCAGCATATTTCAACTTTCCTAATTCCACTAACATAGCGTGACGGGGTCTGTTCCCCCGTTTAGGCTAAAGAGATGAGCACGATTGAATTAAAGGGGTCTACTAATAAAAGTAAAGAGATTTTAAAGGGGTGAAAGATCTCTTACTAGCTTTGATGGGGAGCTTGTAAGGCATCTTTTATTAGGGGAATCCGCGTTAATATGGTAACGCGGATTTTTTCTATATTAGTTTACGATAGCAAGTACAAAGCCGTCATAGCCTTTTACACCAACTGTTTGTATAGCTGTTGCCTCAATTCTAGGTTCCTCTTTTAGTAGTTCCATAAATTGCTGAATACCGCGTACACGTTCATCCTCACTATTTTTATCAGTTATTGCACCATCACGTACTACATTATCTGCAACGATTATAGCACCTAAATGAGCTAATTGTATGGCCCACTTCAAGTAAGCGGGGTTATTCGGTTTATCAGCGTCAATAAAAATAAAGTCAAATAAGCGCCCTTCATTTTTTAACTCTGGCAATGTTTCTAATGCGTTTCCAACAATAACCTCAATTTTTTCCTCATAACCTGCATTCTTGATATTTTTCCTTGCAACCTTTGCGTACTCTTCATTAATTTCTAAAGTAACTAGTTTACCTTCTCGAGGAAGAGCTTGGGCTAAGCAAATACTGCTATAACCACCAAGTGTGCCAATTTCTAAAATATTTGCTGCGGCTTTCATTTTGGCTAATAAATATAATAGTCTCCCTTGCGTAGGAGATACATCGATCTCTGGAATACTTGCAGCTTTATTCGTCTGTAGTACAGCATTAAGATGTTTGTTTATTGGGAGGAGCTTATCCATAAAATAATGATCTACATTTTGCCAAACATTCATCTCTGTCATCATACAGTCCTCATTTCTTTAATTTATACGTGCAAGCTTGCAAATAAAGTGTATGATAGAATGAATCATAATAAAAATATATTCTAATTATTTATGTATAACTTTAGATTATGAGTAGGAGTAAAATCATGAATATTCATGGCTTAAAATTGTTTTATCAAGTTGCAACTACAGGTAGTTTCACAAAAGCTGCAGAAATATTACGTATAAGCCAGCCCGCTGTTTCGAGTCAAATTAAACGATTCGAACATGAAATAGGAGTACAGCTTTTTAAGCAACAGGGACGAGGGGTAGTTCTCACAGAATTTGGTGAGGCACTAGCGGAGAAAGCTCAAAATCTTATCGCCCTTGAACATCATATTGAAACATTTATAGAAGAATACCGGCTTGCAAAGGCAGGAAATTTACATATAGTCGCTACCTACCTGCCAGCAAATTTTCTAATTCCAAAATGGGCTGCTCACTTCAAGGCTGTAAATGAGCATGTCAATTTAATGATTACAACGACCAATACAAAGGATGCCTTTGAACAACTTATTCATTATAAAGCGGATATTGCTATTTACGGGGGAGGAATGTCCGAAAGACCTAAAGAAATAGAGTGGGAGGAGCTTTATGAAGATGAATTATGGTTTGTCGTGTCTCCAACTCATCGCTATGCACACCAAAACATTACCTTAGTTGAAATGTTTCAGGAGCCGTTTATTATGAGAGAGGAAGGAAGTTCGATGAGAGAGCATCTTTTTTCACTATGCCAAACATATCAGGTGAAACCTCCGAACATTGCGCTTCAATTTAATGGAATTAATGAAACAATTCGATCGGTCATGGCGGGTTATGGAGCGAACTTTATTTCTTCTCTTGCAGTTAGAGAATATGTAGAGAATGGGCAATTGGCTAGGGTTTATGTTAAGGATATCCATGCTATTAAACATAAAATTGCTATTTGTACGAGGAACAATGAAAAGCATAACTTGCTTGTACAAAAATTTATTGAAACCATCAAGAGTTCTCCTATTTGATATGTACATCATGCATAATAGTAGGAAATTTGTTATACTAGTTATATAACAATATGGAGCTGATAAACATGTTCATTCAAATAGAGCCACAATCGGACGTACCTATTTATGAGCAGGTGACACGTCAAATCATTGAAGGCATTGCAAGAGGTGAGATGAAGCCAGGGGATACCCTACCATCTGTTCGGAGTTTAGCTGCTGATTTAGGTGTAAATATGCATACTGTTAATAAGAGCTATCATGAATTAGAAGCCAAAGGTATTATAGTTATTCGGCCAAAATCGGGAGCTATTATAAGTTCTACAGAGGAGCGAGCTTTGACACCTGAGCAATTACAACAAATCGAAAAGAATTTGAAGCCTGTTGTGGCAGAAGGTATGGTGCTCGGCGCAACAGCAGAACAAATTGAGCACATGATGAAAAAGGTGTTCGCTGAATTGCAAATACCAGCAGAGGGAGTGTAGCACAATGCTACTTGGTGTTTTTATAACGATCTACATCATGACATTAGCTTTGCAATTGGTGGTTCCTTATATTGTGCGAGATACTATTGTTTTTGGGGTCACTGTACCAGATCAAAATATTATGCACCCCGTCTTAGCTAAAATGAAAAAGCAGTATGTTCAATTAGTAGGGGTCACTGGAATAGTATTCTTACTCATTATGATTATTAGTTACAATTGGTTAGCCCCTTCTGAATCAATTCAAAGTATCGTTTTATTAAGCTGTCTATTTAGCATGCTTACGGTCAGTATGGTGCTGTACTGGATAAGTCATCAAAAGGTATCAAGGCTGAAAAAGCAGGAACAATGGGGGGTAAATATTAAGCAAGTACGTGCCGTTGATTTAACTGCGCGAAGCCGTGATGAAATGCTACCTTGGTCATTTTTTGCTGTACCTTTAGGAATTTCAGTATTTTTAATCATTTACACAATGCTCCATTACGACCAAATGCCGAATGATATAGCTGTACATTGGGGGCCAAGTGGAGAAGCGGATGAGTGGAGGAAGAAGACGTATTTTACGGCTATTTCGTTGCCGCTTGTTATGCTAATGATGCAATGGATGATGTGGGGAGTTAGCGATTCCATTAAACGTTCTGCAATTAAGCTGGCTGTCAATCGCAAAGAACAATCATTAGAGGACCAGCTAAAAACTCGAAAATATATGAGCTGGCATATATTGTTGATTAGCTATGCTTTAACCATCTTATTAACAGTGTTACAACTAAGCAATATCTATCCCTTCATGACTGTAGGCTATAAGCTATTGCCAGTCTTTATTTCGTTTTTAGTTGTACTGTTTGGTTCACTATTTATTTATATTGTGAAAAAGCATAAACATAAAGTACGCTATGAAGAAAATATTGATTCACAAGTAATGGATGTAGATGAAGATAGGTATTGGAAGGGTGGCTTAATTTATATTAATCGACAGGATCCTTCCGTTTTTGTGGAAAAACGCTTTGGAGTAGGGTGGACGATGAACCTTGCGAATCCTAGAGGTTATATTTTCATTGGTCTGCCTTTTGTGTTATTGCTGTTGATTTCAATTTTTTCGTTATAAAATAATAGTAATTTGTAGGGGGAAAATTCGTTCCATGTGAACGGATTTTTTCTTATTACTGGAGGTAGGCAGATGAAAATTCTTGTAGTCGATGACGATATTCATATTTTAAAACTAGTTACAATTTATTTAACAAAGGAAGGTTATCAAGTGTTATGTGCAGAAAATGCCGAGCAGGCACTAGCATTACTTGAAGGAAGTCTACCTGATTTAGCTGTTGTAGATGTAATGATGCCAGGAATGGATGGTTTTACACTAACTGAGACTTTAACACAAGATTATGACATTCCTGTCTTATTATTAACAGCGAAAGGCGAGTTAGAGGATAAAGAGCGAGGCTTTTTAGCAGGATCAGACGACTATGTTGTAAAGCCCTTTGAACCAAAAGAGTTATTATTTCGCATAGCAGCTATATTACGGAGATTGGATAAGAAAAATCAAATAACGATTCAAGTTGGAAATATAGTGATTGATCGCCGAAGTTTTGAAGTTGTAATAGGAGAAGATACTCTTATTCTTCCTTTAAAGGAATTTGAATTACTGGCCTTATTGGCGTCACGGCCCCATCAAGTGTTTACGCGTAGCTATATTATGGAGCAAGTATGGGGCTATGACTATGATGGAGACGAGCAAACGCTGAATACACATATGAAGCGGATTCGCGAAAGAATAAGTAGGTATGACACTGCTGTTGAGATCACAACAGTGCGTGGTGTGGGCTACAAGCTAGAGGAAACAACATGAAGACTTTATACAGTAAATTTGTAGTGACGACAATGCTTGTCATGATTGGTAGCTTATGTATTGGTTTTTTAGCGACGAATACATATTATCATCAAGTGGTAAAAGAAAAAAATGATGCAAAAAATGTTACTATAGCTCAGGATATTGCGCAATATATTGAAACGGCCAAGCCAGAGGATTTAGATCATTACTTGATGACACTGGGCAAAGTTGGCTATCAAATATATGTAACATCAGGTGAGGAAGGGCAATTTTTTGGTGGAGAATATCGAGATAAAACATTGTCAGCATCTGTTGTTGAACGTGTTTTAAATGGAGAAGTCTATCATGGAATGCGAGATTTTCCAAAGGAAACTTTTGTAACAGGCTTTTTTGCTAATGAACTAATTAATACAATTGGTGTGCCATTTACATATGAAAAAAGGCCATACGCATTGTTCATAAGACCTGATATTCGTTTATTATTTTCTGAGGTGCATACGATACTTGCTGGATTAATGCTCGTTATGACCGTATTGAGCCTATTAGCTATGCTAATGTTTGCTAAAGCATTAATTCGTCCAATTACAAAGCTTACAGCTGCAACACAACAGCTTGCACATGAAAAGTTTGACACTGTTTTAGACATTGATCGTGCGGATGAAATCGGTCAATTAGCGGCTAGCTTTAATACGATGACAGAGAAATTACAAGAAAATGATCGTTTGCGGAAGGAATTTATTAGTAATGTATCACATGATTTTCAGTCTCCTTTGTTAAATATTCAAGGCTATGTAGATCTCCTTAAAAATCCTTTGCTAACTGAGCAGGAAAGACAGGAATATGCAGGGATCATTGAATTAGAAACAAAGCGTCTATCTACATTAACCAAGCAATTATTATTACTAACATCGCTGGATCAATCGACAAGAATGGTAAAACGGGAACGATACAGCTTAGACGAACAACTGAAAGAAACAGTACGAAAATATCGTTGGCAAATAGAAGAGGCACAGCTGCAGATATCATACAAGCTAGATCCAATTCATTATGATGGCGATGCAGGACTTTTGCAAAATGTGTGGGATAATTTGTTGACGAATGCTATTAAATATAATGTAAACGGTGGGCAAATACAAATCCAATTACAAAAGAAAACTACCTCACTAGAAATCCTTGTGGAGGATAACGGTAGAGGCATGACTGCTGATCAATTAGCTAAAGTATATGATCGTTTTTACCGAGGTGACGCCTCTAGAACCACGCAAGGAACGGGGCTAGGACTGGCGATTGTCAAACAAATTATAGAGCTCCATGGAGGCACTATCCATATGGAAAGTGCAATAGATGCTGGTACAAAGGTAACTATTGATTTACCCATTTTGTCATAAGGAGTTCATGTAAAGTTCATGTTCACACGATAAACTGCTACTTAGTTGAAACAAGCTTAGGGGGAGTTTATCGTATGGAACAAAAGTGGAGTATACGCCTTATTCGATTAGCAGCCATTTTTGCCTTAATCGGAACATACTTAGGTTCACATATGTCAGGTTCGGGTAGTTATGAGTATAGACCGATACATGCACATATTTTACTTGTTGGTTGGCTGAGTATGTTTGCGTGGGGTATTTTTTATCGAGTTTTCAAAGTGAAATCACAAAAATTAGTAACCATACATGGATGGACAGCTATTCTTGGTGTTTTAGGATTAACATTAGGCATGTGGTTTTATAATATAAATCCATTTAATTTTAGTAGCACGTTTACATTAGTCTTCTTTATTGTAGGTGGAACTACGCTATTAATTAGCTTCGCTTTATTTATTGTCGTTACATTCATGATTAATCAAAAAGTGGATATGAAAAAATAATGAAACCTACCGTGTCACGATTTGTGAAGCGGTAGGTTTTCATGTTTATTGTATAACTTCTAGAGATTTTTTCAGCCATTTTGAAGCTCTTGGTAATCTTGTGCACCATATCCCTTTTCTTGCTTACCAAGTTTGTTTTTTCTTAAATGAATCGTGACAAAATTCGACAGAGAGATAACACGATAGTTAAACAATTTACTGTTCCTACAATAATATATGAGGGTTTAATCGGAGAAATATCGATATTATTGATATGTTTTGATGGGATTCATCAGTTGAATTGTTGCTGTTACATGATACTATTTGATATAAGGGAAATTCGTCTAAGGAGAGCCTGTCAGCCTATAGATAGGGGATCGAAATAATGAAAAATATTGTAGCTATTATTCCAGCTTATAATCCACAACAATCACTTATTACTTATGTACACCAATTATTAGCAACGACCATTACACAAATAGTTATTGTCAATGATGGGAGTGATCAAAAATATAATGAGCTTTTTGAAGATCTAATGAAAATAGATCGTTGCCAGGTACTGCAGCATAATGGCAATATAGGCAAAGGGGGAGCACTTAAGACGGCCTTTGCCTATTTACGGAAACAATCGAGAATGTATCATGGCGTCCTTACAGTAGGGGCACATGGCCAGCACACATTACAAGACGTGAAGCTTATTTTAACAATGACAAGGGTGTTTTCTGAAGGTATTGTATTAGGTGTACGTAACTTCCATTCCGTTGATAGTACGTTTCTTTCTTATTGGGGAAACCGTGCAACAAGCCTCTTTTTTGAGCTGCTGTATCATCGAAAATTAATGGATACGCAAACAGGTCTGCGATATATTTCGATAAATGAGCTGCCTTGGCTGATGAAAGTAAAAGGTGAAAAGTATGACTATGATACAAATATGCTAATTGCAGCACTTAAAAGAAAGTGTCCGATTTTTGAGGTAGAGATTGGGCAATTACGTGTAAAAAAGAATACGATTATTCATTACGATGAAATTACAAATGCAGGAACGTTAATTACGAGAATGCTTATGAATTATTTAAAACCAAGGAATAGTAATAGCTAGGTTTAAATTCGAAATAATAAGCTAGGATAAAGATTAATGATAAATATAGAACGTAGCGAGTTTAGAATAAAGGAGCAATGGAAATGGAATATTCAGATCAAGTGAAAAATCGTGTAAAGCGGATGGAAGGTCAGCTACGTGGGATTCTGAAAATGATGGAGGAAGAAAAGGACTGTAAGGCAGTCATTACACAGCTATCAGCAGTAAGGTCTGCTGTAGATCGTACAGTTGGTGTTATTGTCAGTACAAATTTATTGGAATGTGTACAAAATGCTGAAGGAGATGGCGAAAAAATGAATGAGGCCATTCAGGAAGCAGTTAATTTAGTTGTGAAAAGTAGGTAACAGTTATGAATTTGTAGTATGAATAGAATCATAACTTAAAATATACAAATATTAGCAAGCGCAATTGGACCCTTAAGTGAGTTCTTTGTGCTTTTTTTGTATATAATGAAAAGAAGACGGTTGGAGGTGAGGAATTTGTGGAAGAAATTAGCCATTATCGCCATTATTGTTATTTTTATTGATCCCATTTATTCTGCTGGTAAAGCGGTTGTACAGCAGGTGGTGGATTGGACAAATAATGATGAAATTGAAACTATGCTTCTTTCAACAAAGGAGAAAATTGTGGATGTTACTGCTAGACTTTCAGACAATGCCTCAATTGAAACAGCCATACCCATAGAAGATGTACATGAAGCGGAGGTAGCCCCAACAGCTCCACCAATTAAGAAACCAGAAACGAAGTTAGTCGTGACGAATGCCAAGGAAATGGCGGATGCGATGTATTCATATTATAGTAGTTTTTCACCGAAGTTTGAAATTCAATACAAAGGAAATACCCAACGAATTGAA
>NZ_DAMDAY010000139.1:0-11685 GCF_032093475.1 Lysinibacillus sp.
AGCACCTGACTGTTAATCAGGTTGTCGCAGGTTCGAGTCCTGCCTTCGGAGCCATGGCCCCTTGGTCAAGTGGTTAAGACACCGCCCTTTCACGGCGGTAACACGGGTTCGAATCCCGTACGGGTCATACTAAGTGCAGTAGATGAATTTCATCTACTGCACTTTTTAATTTTAGTCATAGATTTATAATATAGCTACCATAAGTTAAAGCCTACACAGGATAGTTTAATCTGTGTAGGCTTTTAATTTTACTAAGAAGCTATGAAATTCTACGTCCTTTTCCATATGGAATGCATAGAGGTGTACCAAATATTGGATCTGTCGTCATTTGGCAATCAAGGTCAAACACATGACTAACTAAATCAGTTGTCATAATTTCTTCTGGTTTACCTTGACGATAGACACCACGATCACGGACAGTAATAATATGATCGGCATAGCGACATGCGAGATTAATATCATGTAATACCATAATAATCGTTCGCTTTTGCTGTTGGTTTAACTCGTACAATAAATCTAAAACCTCTATCTGATGAGTTAAATCTAAGTATGTCGTAGGCTCGTCCAAAAGAATAATATCCGTATCTTGAGCAAGCGTCATAGCAATCCAAGCACGTTGACGTTGTCCTCCTGATAGCTCATCCACTGGTCTATCTTGTAAATGCTCTGTGCCTGTTGCTCTTAAGGCATTTAATACGATTTCTTCATCCTTTTCCGTCCACTGTTGACGCCAGCTTTGGTAAGGATAGCGACCTTGCTTCACAAGCTGTAGGACAGTTAGGCCTTCTGGTGCAACAGGGGATTGGGGAAGAATCGAAAGATTTCTAGCCACCTGCTTTGTTGATAATTTAAAAATATCCTCTCCATCTAATAGAACGGAGCCTTTTTTAGGTTTTAATAATCGAGCGATGGAGCGTAGGAGTGTGGATTTACCACAGCCATTCGCTCCAATTAATACAGTAATTTCATTCAAAGGGATAGATAAATTGAGATCTTCGATAATATTGGAATCACCATAACTTAATGTAAGGGATTTGGTTAATAACGATTCAGTCATGTAGTATAGACTCCTTTATTTATTAGGATTTCTAAATAGTAAATAGATAAAATAGGGAGCACCAATGGCAGCGGTAAAGACACCAGCGGGTACTTCTAACGGGCTAAAAGCAGTACGACCAATAATATCTGCTATCATCACAAGCAATGCTCCGATTGCTGCAGATGCTGGAATAAGTACACCGAATGATGAACCAACAATGCGTCGTGCAATATGAGGTGCCATTAATCCTACAAATCCAATGGCGCCAGCAAATGCTATAGCACTCGCTACTAGACTGGAACATAATAGGATTAAGTAAAGGCGTGTTTTTTGAACAGATTGCCCTAGGCTTGACGCTGTATCATCACCTAGTTCTTGAACATTTAACTGTCGTGTAATAAAGAATGTAATAAGTAGTAGAACGATGATCAATGGTACAACGATTTGTACTTGATCCCAATCTGCACTTTTGACACTACCCGTAATCCATTTATTCGCTTCACTTGCTTGATAAATTGGCCCGATAATCATTAACATGGTAGTAATAGCTTGCATAAAAGCTGACACGCTAATACCGATTAAGACAAGACGATTTGGTGTGACACCATCTTTCCAAGCAAATAGATAGACAATACATCCGACAACAGTAGCTCCTATAAAGCCTGCTAATGGTAACCATTCTATACTAACTGTTAAAGAGTGATTAGAATCACTGAAAATAGCTAAGAATCCAACAACTGCTGCACCACCACCAGCTGATATCCCGATAATATCAGGTGAGGCAAGTGGATTTTTTACGATTCCTTGTAAAATGGCACCTGCTACGGCTAACGCCATTCCAGCAAAGGCAGCAATGAAAATCCGAGGCATTCGGAAATCAATAATGATTAGCTGATCAAAATCTGACCCGTAACCAAGAAAAGCTTGTAAAACCTTTAATGGATTGATGAAAGAATCACCAAATGATGCACTAAAAAAGAAAACAGCAACTGCTAGTAGACTAATCACCATTAATTTTTTTGCAGCTTGTACATCTAATAAAAAAGAAAATTTTTGTTGAAGTAAACGAATTGTTTTTACATGTTTCATTTATTTTTTCCACCTTTTCGCGCAAGGTAAATAAAGAATGGTGTGCCAATCATAGCCGTCATAACTCCTACTGGAACTTCTTGGGGCATAATAATATAACGAGCCGCAACATCAGCCAGCAATAAAAGAATCCCTCCAAGTAACGCAGCCATAGGAATAAGCCATCGATGATCAGTGCCGACAAACTTTCGCGCAAAATGGGGAACGACAATGCCAATAAAACCAATGGGACCAGCAATCGCAACAGCGCCACCTGCTAAAAAAATAACGATAAGTCCTACTAAGATTTTCATCAGCCCTAATCGTAATCCTAATCCTCTTGCTACATCATCTCCAAGAGCAAGAATATTCATTTTGGAAGAAATAATGAGTGCTGCTATCCATCCGATTACTAAATAAGGAAGAACAGAAAGTAGAATTTCAAGTTTTCTACCCTGTACAGAGCCAGCTAACCAAAACAATACTTGATCGAGTTCAGCTTCATTAGTAGCGAGTAAACCTTGTGTAAATGAAGCAAAAAGTGCACTAATGGCAGCCCCTGCTAAAGTGATTTTCACGGGAGTAACAGCATCCCTACCTGAAAAACTAATCGCATAAACGGATAAAGCAGCGATTGCTGCACCTAGAAATGCGATCCATGCAAAAGATTGCAGGCTGGAAATATGGAAAAAAATCATGGCAAAGACAACAGCAAAGCCTGCACCTGCATTGATACCCAAGATTCCTGGAGAGGCTAATGGATTTTTTGTTAAGGTTTGCATAAGCACGCCTGTAATAGCTAACGAAGCACCAACACAGCTGGCTATAAGTGCTCTTGGAATACGAACATTTTGAATAATAATATGCTCATTTGAATTGTTAAATTGTATAAAAGATTCATAGGTCGTTTGAATAGAAGTATTCGCATAACCGTAAACAATACTAATCCCCATACAAAGAAGTAAGAGAACAACCCCTACTAGTAAAGCCATTATCTTGGAATAATTATTTTTTAATATCATATTGAACTATACTCTTTTCTAAAAAATTACTAAATTAATGATTGACATTAATAGATACATACAATACGATTAATATCGATCTTAGATGAAAGTGATTTTCATTCTCGTCTAATATGCCTAAACATTTTATCATATACAATGGAGGAAGAAAAGGTGCAAAAAGCATTTCAAAAACTATTAGTTTTGCTAGCTGTTATGGCTATTTTTGTGCTAGCAGCATGTGGCGATTCTAAAGATACTACCAAAGATGAGAAATCAAAAGAAAGCAATGCATACAGTGTCGAACATGCAATGGGTACAACTGAAGTAAAAGATACACCAAAGCGTATCGTTGTTTTAACAAATGAAGGAACAGAAGCATTATTAGCACTAGGAATTAAACCAGTAGGTGCAGTACAATCTTGGACAGGCGATCCATGGTATGATCACATTAAGGATCAAATGGACGGTGTGGAAGTTGTCGGTATCGAACATGAAATTAATATCGAAAAAATCGCTTCTTTAAAGCCAGATTTAATCATCGGTAATAAATTACGACAAGAAAAAGATTATGCGAAGCTTAGCAAAATTGCGCCAACTGTGTTTTCAGACACATTACGTGGTGATTGGAAAGAGAACTTTAAATTATACGCAAAAGCAGTAAATCAAGAAACAAAGGGACAAGAGGTGCTAAAAGCCTACGAAGATAAGTTACTAGCGCTGAAAGAAAAGCTTGGAGAACAAACAAACCAAGAAGTTTCATTTGTACGCTTTATGGCAGATAAATCTCGTATCTATTACACAGATTCATTCTCAGGCGTTATTTTTGATGCTTTAGGATTTAAACGTGTGCCAGCACAAGCAGATTTATTTAAAGATAATGCAAAATTAGGTAACTTAGCGATTGAAGTAGGAAAAGAAGCAATTCCTCAAATGGATGGGGATGTTATTTTCTACTTCACGTACATGCCAACAGGTGATGATTCAGCATTATCAACTGAACAGGAGTGGACACAAGATCCACTTTGGAAAAACCTAACGGCTGTTCAAAAAGGCAATGCACATAAAGTAGATGATGTTATTTGGAATACTGCTGGAGGCATTTTAGCAGCCAACATTATGCTAGATCAAGTGGAAGAAATTTTTGTTAAATAATTAATCATTAAACTATACATTCATCGGCATTAGATGAATGTATAGTTTTTTTATTTCTTATAAAAAATGATAGACGAAGAAGTTGATCATGAAGGGAAAATTTGAGGTAGTAAGTGCAAGAAAAAGTGTCTAACCTTTGAGACACTTTAAAAGCATTCCGATTGATTGTTTTTTTCCTTGTTTTCGAATGACAAAGAAATTATTAGTGAATGGTAATGTGAGAAATTTTAAAAGCACCGTAATCATCTGTTATAACTGTATAGGTTTTATAGCGATCATAGAATTGGTAATTCCCTTGTGCATCATAAAAATCAAATGTTTCATTCATATCCACGAAATATTGACCATTTGAATATTGTACATCTAGCACTTCATTATTAGTAAAATAGAAGTAATGTCCTTGATAGGCAATTTCATTAATATATTTCTCTAGTTCTTGATAAGCTGAACTGTCAGGTGCAAGCATATCAATAATCCAATAAAAATCACCTTCATTCAGTGCCATCTCGTAATAGAGACGGAATGCTTGCACGAATTGCCCTGCTAGCAAAGCATCTGTTTCGTTAGTGGATTTTGTTTCAATAGTGGATTGTTGACTACTTTCATAAACATTCGCAACAGCACGAACCTCATTTGCAGAAAGTGGTTTAGCAACCCATCCTTCAAATTGGTAAAGCATACTGTAAAGAGGGATGGAGAAGGCAAAGTTAGTACTTGTTTCAGTTGTGTAAAGTAGAGAATTAATCCCTATGACATTGCCTGTATTGACATCAACCAATGGGCCACCGCTACTCCCCTTATCAATTTGTGCATCTACCTGATAAATTTGCTTATAAATAAAGTTTTCAAGCTTCATGTCCCGTTTATTGCCTGTTATATAGCCAATAGATGCTGAATTTTCAAAGCCTTGTGGACTACCAAATGCAATAACCTCTAATCCAATAGGTGATTCGGTTGTTTCAATTCCCAACGGTTGTGTGTCTTGATAGCTAGGTGCATGAATTAAAGCAATGTCGTAGCGGTCTGATATACCGATAACCGTTCCTGGTGATTCTTGACCATTGGCATTACGAAGCGTGACATCCACTTCTCCTTGAACAACATGTGCATTTGTAATAACATAACCACCCTTTTTATACAGGAAGCCAGAACCTTGACTATTGTTACTGAGGACCGTGAATACCTTTTGTTGAATTTCCTTTATTAGGGTGACACGATCAACCTGCTGTGCATGAGCTTCTTGTTTTTTTGTGAGTTCTTCAGAGGAAACTTGCTGTGTATTTACCTGTTGCTTATCATTTACTTCTGAGTAAGTAGTAGTTTGATTCTTTTTATCAGTGAAAAAGTCCCAATATGCATAACCTAGTCCACCGATGGCAAGAAAGCAGACCGATAATACAATAATTGCCCCTGTTGGGATACCTTGTTTTGATAATGATGAATTCATAAGTTTACTGCCACAATCAGAGCAAAATTTGCTGTCTGAAAGATTCTCATGCTGACAATTTGGACACTTCATCCTATCACGCTCCTGTGAAATATTTACTATTCATATCGGCAAGTAAAAATTGCTTTATAGGTATTTATGGAATTATATGAACTGAAAGGATGAATATGGTTTAGAAAATTTATTTTCATTTTGCTATTGACCTTAACGTTGCGTCAAAGTTTACAGTAGCATTAGTGGGAGGTGACAACATGGAATATACAATTCAAGAGCTAGCCCAAATGTCGGGAGTTAGTACGAGAACATTACGCTATTATGATGAAATTGGGCTGCTGAAGCCAGCTAGAACCAATGAGGCAGGCTATCGATTTTATGGCCAATATGAAATTGATATGCTACAGCAGATTTTATTTTATCGTGCATTGGATATGAAGCTAGCAACGATTCAGGCCATTATTCAGGCGCCTAACTTTCAACATGCCGAGGCGCTAAAAACACATAGAGCTGCTTTGCTTCAACGCAAGGAGCAGCTTGAAACCATCTTGCAGACAGTAGAAAAAACAATACAATCCATTGAGGAGGAACGACCAATGTCAAATGAAGAAAAATTTAAAGGTTTTAAAGAAAAGTTAATCGAGGATAATGAAAAGCAATATGGCCAAGAAATTCGCGCCAAATATGGAGATGAAACAGTGGATGCTTCGAATGCTAAGCTGATGAATATGACAGAACAACAATATCAAGCAATGCAGCAGTTAGAGCAGCAAATGTTTGAGCGTTTAGCAGAAGCAATGGAGCTTGGTGATGCTACAAGTGACTTGGCGATGGAAGTAGCTGAGTTGCATAAACGCTGGCTGAGCTTTACGTGGAAGGAATATTCAACAGAGGCACATGCTGGGCTAGCTCAAATGTATATCTCGGATGAACGTTTTACTGCTTACTATGATGAGCGAAGTGCGACGGGAGCAGCACAATTTTTACATGATGCGATTATAGCTTATACGAGGAAATAAAAGCATCCTTATTGCTGACATGTTTTAGAAATCGTAAATGAGGAAAATATGAAGGCATGAGGAGGGGATTTTTATGGATCAACAAGTTATGCAAAAATTTAAAAGACAACTAGAGCAAGAATTACAAACAATAGAACAACGAATAAAGGAATCGGAGCGACCACAAGCGACAGAGCTATCGAATTATGATAATCATCCAGCTGATAATGCTAGTGATTTAACGGATCAACTTACAGAAATGGCTATTGATGAACATCGCGGTGATAATGCAGAGGAAATAAAAGAAGCCCTTCAAGCAATGGCTGACGGCACATACGGCAAATGTGCGGTATGTGGTAAAGAGCTTCCAATTGGTCGTTTAGAGGCAATGCCGCAAGCTCTGACCTGTGTCGAGCATGCGGAAAAGAAAGAAGACAATTTACGACCAGTGGAAGAAGATATTCTTTCTTCAATGCCAAAGTCAGATGATTTTATTGAGCTTGAGGAATTTGGCTCTTCCGATACGCCACAGGATAAAATTTAGTCTGTTTTTCCTCATGGAAGCAGTATAATAACTGTAGAGGTGAGGATATGAAGATTATTGATTTACATTGTGATGCGCTTTTAAAGTTAACTACTCTTGAATCGGCAAATTTTGCTGAGGATGGGCGTTTACATGCCAATCAAAAAAGATTGCAATTAGGGCAAGTAGAGGCTCAAGTGTTCGCCATTTTTATAGACCCGCAAATCCCACAAAATCTTCAATTTCTTGAGGTCATGCGTCAAATCGAAGCATTTCATACCCATGTATTACAAACAGAGGGCATGGTGCATATTACAGATTGGGCACAGTTAGACCATTTAGCTCCACATGAAATAGGAGCTATATTAAGTTTAGAGGGCTGTAGTGCAATTGGAGAAGATCTAGCAAAGCTGACAGCAGTACTCGATACGGGCGTAAAATTAGTCGGCTTAACATGGAATGAAGAGAATGCTGTTGCACATGGAGCTGAGCAGGATGCAAGTCTTGGTTTGAAGCCATTTGGTAAAGAGGTCATACAATTACTAAATAAACGGGATATTATTATTGATGTCTCCCATTTAAATGAACAAAGCTTTTGGGATGTGTTGCCATTAGCGAAGCATATTATTGCAAGTCATAGTAATGCTCGTGCACTCTGTGACCACCCACGTAATTTAACAGATGCACAGGCAAAGGCACTTGTAGAACATGGGGGACATATCCATGTTGTTTATTTTCCACTCTTCATTAATCGAGATGCAACACTAGATCATCTAGTCGATCATGTGGAGCATTTAGCAAAGCTAGTTGGTGTAGAGCATATAGGGCTAGGCTCAGATTTTGATGGTATTGATCGGACTGTCAATGGCTTAGCACATGCGGGAGAAGCGCAAAATTTATTAGAGGCATTACGAGCACGTTTTTCAGACGAGGAAGTGCATGGTATTGCAAGTCAAAACTTCAGACGTTATGTAAAAAAAGCAGCAACCCGTTAAGGCTGCCGCATCTTTTAATAAAAGAAATAATGAATTAATAAACCGATTCCTAATAGGAAGCCGAAGAATGTATTGGTTTGCGCTGTATATTTCATCGCAGGCATCACTTCTTTGGCTTCTTTTTTGTCTCGGAAAATTTGAATGGCACGTAATGGTTTCGGAATGCTCAGGAAGATAATTAATGCCCAAAAAGTAATGCCATCAACTGCTACAAGGGCAATGACCCATAAATACGAGACGATAAAAAAGCCAGATAACACAGAAATGGCATTATCACGTCCTACTAAAATAGCTAAAGTTTTTCTTCCACCTTCTGTATCACCCACAATATCACGGATATTATTGGATAACATAATGGCTCCGACTAAAATCATACTTGGTACAGACAGCAACACAGCATCGAGTGTCACTGTAAGCGTTTGAATATAGAAGGCAATTAACACAATTCCCATGCCCATTACTGCTCCAGAGACAATCTCTCCAAATGGGGAATAGGCTATTGGGTATGGTCCTCCTGTATATAAGAAACCAATAAGCATACAAACAAGGCCTACAGCTGCTAACCACCAAGATGTTGAGGCACATATGTAAATGCCAAGAAGCATGGCAATAGCATAAAAGCTTAGTGCAATCATCATAATTGTTTTTGGCTGTACTCCATGACGGACGATGGTTCCGCCAATCCCAACAGAATGCTCGTTATCTAATCCTAATTTGTAATCGTAATATTCATTGAACATATTCGTTGCTGCTTGGATAAGCATACTTGCAATGAGCATAGCAAAAAATAGTCCAAAATCAATTGTTTCTTGTTCAATTGCTAGAGCAATTGCTGTTCCTAGGAATACTGGAACGAATGAAGCGGTTAAAGTATGTGGACGCGTTAAATGCCACCAAACTTTAAAACCCCTATCAGCTTCAATGACTTTGGTCATAAGGTCTTTCTCTCCTTCAAATGTTGTCGACTCTTTCTATTTTAAACGAAGATTGAGAAAATGGGTAGGTTCACAGCTTATTACATACTGTTAAATGAAAAAAAGTGATACAATAGAACATGCATTTATGAACTGAAAATAAAAATAGGGTATTAGCAACAGTAAGAATGACACTGTTGCCAACCAAAAAATGATGTGTTTGATTCATCATTTTAATTATGTACATTGCAACAACGGAGGTAATTTTCATGCAACAGAAGTGGTACCAAGCCACAGAAGTAGAAGTGGACTATTTGGGCCAAAGCCTTCATTTTTATATGGAAACAATTGAAGTAAGTCGCTTATCTCCACTTGCATTTTATGCGGCAGGTGAGGAGCGTTATAAAGGTGAACGATTTTATTGGCAAAATAGAGAAAAAACAATGACATTAGTAGGGCTGGGACATGCCCATACCATTCAAAACAATGCAAAAAATGAGCGTTTTGATGCTGTAGAAGCGGAGTGGAAGAACTTAACGAAAAACTGTCAAAAGGGACAAAGCGAGCTACAGCCCATTTTATTTGGTGGTTTTACATTTGATCCACAAAATAATGTCGATGGGGAATGGACGGATTTCCCAGAGGCTTATTTTGCACTAGCAACGTTTCAACTTGTAATCCGTGATGATAAAGCTTACGTAAGTATTCATCTTTTAACACAAGATCAGCAGGCGGAGAGTAAGCTAGAAGCTCTAAGGAAAGAGCGAGATCATTTAATTCACGCAGCGCAGGTTAAAGAAGTGAAAACGTATACAAAACCTGAAATTACAAGTTATTTTGAGCCATATAAGGAGCCCTATTTAGCCTCAATCGACCAAGTGACAGCATTAATTAAGCAGAAGAAGGCAGATAAGGTGGTTATTGCTCGCTCACTTGCCTTGCAATTTAAAGAATCTGTATCTGCACCTCAAGTGCTTTCTCAAATAATTCATGAGCAGCCAGAAAGCTATCTATTTGGTTTAGAGCATAAGGATCTATTATTTTTTGGAGCCTCGCCTGAACGCCTTGTTAAGGTAGAAGAAGGCCGTGCGTTTTCGTCTTGTGTTGCTGGCTCAATTAAACGAGGAAAAACAGCAGAAGAAGATGAAGCGTATGGACAAAGTTTACTAAATGACCCAAAAAACGGTGGAGAACATCAATATGTTGTGGATATGATTGCGGACACATTCCGCAAAAATTGTGTGAACATGACGGTACCTGACAAACCTCGCCTATTAAAAATACGAGACATCCAACATCTATATACACCTGTAGAAGGTCAGTTAAATGAGGATGCTACAATCTTACAGCTTACAAAATCTTTACATCCCACACCCGCTTTAGGGGGAGTACCACGTAAAGAAGCGTTGGCAGCCATCCGTAAATATGAGCCTATGAATCGTGGTTTGTATGCAGCACCAATTGGTTGGTTAGACGCAGAGGGTAATGGCGAATTTGCAGTCGCGATCCGCTCGGCTGCATTACTAGGCGATAAAGCTTATTTATATGCAGGCGGAGGGATTGTAGCAGATTCAGAACCACAATCTGAATATGAAGAAACATTAGTAAAATTCCGTCCAATGCTTCGCGCGCTAGGGGGACAATTACATGAGTGAACGGAAAATATTAACAGATTATGTTTATCAAATGGTCGCATCGCTAGTACAAGCGGGTGTTGAAAATGTGGTAGTCAGTCCAGGATCACGTTCAACACCACTTGCCTATGCTGTTGCATCTACAAATCAAGTAAAAATGTATCGTCAAGTAGATGAGCGCTCGGCTGCATTCTTTGCGTTAGGTCTAGCGAAGGCCACAGCTAAGCCTGTTGTTCTATTATGTACATCAGGTACAGCTGCAGCAAACTATTTTCCTGCAATTGTGGAGGCAAGCTATGCACGTGTTCCACTGATTGTCATAACAGCTGACCGTCCTCATGAATTACGAGAGGTCGGCGCACCACAGGCCATCAATCAGCCTAATTTATATGGTTCCCATGTAAAATGGAGTGTTGATTTTCCGTTAGCAGATGGTGCTGATCCAACATTACCTTTTATTGAGCGTCATCTTGCCCGTGCTGTAGCTATTGCAACGAGTGCGCCTTTTGGTCCAGTACATATCAATGTACCTTTCCGAGAGCCTTTATTAATTGATTTTCGAAATGAACTACCAACAGCGACGTTCAAGCACAGCAGTATGGGACAGCTAATCCCAACAACTGCCGATCAACAGGAGCTCTCCTCTATTTTACAATCGACGAAGAGAGGCTTTGTTATTATAGGTGAGCTAGCTCTTGGCACGGATTTAGCCATCGTTTGGGAGTTTGTGCGTCAGCTAAAGTGGCCAGTAATTGTTGAGAGTTTATCGAATATGCGGGCATCCGTACCAGAGGATTGCTTACCATATATTGTGACTACCTACGATGCCATTATGAAAAGTGATGACTTCAAAGCACTGGTGCAACCAGATACAGTTATACGCTTAGGGGCACAGCCTGTCTCGAAGTTTATCATGC
>NZ_DAMDAY010000140.1:0-11646 GCF_032093475.1 Lysinibacillus sp.
AGATGCATCACCTGTCATCACAGTGTGGACAGAAGATCCGGCTAAAATGCCTAGCATTAGACGTGTTGTGGTACCAGAGTTTCCTGTATATAACACTTCTGATGGCTCCTGCCAACTATCCATACCTGGACTATGGATGGTTACATTTGTTCCTTCCACCTCAATATCAACACCTAGCTTTCGGAAACAATCGATGGTACTTAAACAATCTTCTCCTAATAAAAAGCCCTCTACTGTTGTAGTCCCACTTGCAATGGCACCAAACATCACAGAGCGGTGAGATACAGATTTATCGCCTGGGACAGTTAAAGCTCCCTGTAAAGATGGCTTATTGTATTGCAAAACTTTTTCACTCATGAACTTTCTTCCCTCCAATATGAAGATAGAAAGCGCCGCAATACCGACGCTTTCTTGAACTATGAAATATACGTTTCGAAATTTGCTCGTTTTTGAATACATGCTGCAGCACGTTCACGATCGTTTTCACTTTGAAAGCTAATGACTAAAATACCGAAAACATCTTCGCGTGATTCGACGATTCGTAAATTCGTAATACTAATTGCTTCATCCGCAAGAAAGCCCGTCACTTCCGAAATTACACCAGGATAGTCAGGAACATCCACATATAAGTCAAACGGTGTGTACATTGCCCCTGCACTAATCGGTAATTCATCTCTCAGTTCTTTAGCAACAGAAAAATAGTTTTCAATGTCCTGCGAAGAACCATTCGTCAGCAGCTCCTTAATACGAGTCATTTCTTTTTCCCAGCCCTCTAATTGCGTGAGTAGCTCCTCACGATTTTGTAGCGTAATATCTCGCCACAAAATCGGATTGGAAGAGGCGATTCGTGTAACATCACGAAAACCTCCAGCTGCCAAAGAACGTGTCATTGGATATTCCCCATTTTCCCCACCTAATTGATGTACAAGTGAGGCTGCGATGACATGTGGGAAATGACTTACTACAGCTGTCATATGATCATGTTCACTTGCCGAAACGCTAACGACTTTTGCGTGCGTAAACTTTAGTAAACTTTCAAGCTGCGCCATATGAATAATTTCTTCTCCAGCGAGCGGTGTAAGCATATAGTATGCATTTTCAAATAAATGCGCCTTCGCTGCCAACACACCACTTTTATGTGAACCTGCCATTGGATGTCCTCCAATAAACGTTATGCCAAGTTCACGTAATTCGCTGGCTTTTTGCATAATTAATTTTTTTGTACTTCCTGTATCTGTTACGATGACTTTATTTTTTAACGGCCATGATTTTAATTGCTCCATCCAATCAAGCGTTGCATTAACAGGCGTACCAAAGATAATAATATCAACTTCAGCAGCAACAGCTTGCGGATCTGTCACAATTTCATGCACAATATTCAATGTTTTCGCTTGTTCACGTGTTTGAGCATCCATATCATAGCCAATGATTTTTGTTTCAGGTGCTTTTTGTAAAGCAAGGGCTATGGAACCGCCAATTAATCCTAGCCCAATAACGAGTACTTTGCGTGTCATGCAAATACTCCTTGTTCCTTTAACACTTCGTCAAGTTGATTCAATAAGGCTGCATTTTGCGCCTCAGTACCAATTGTGACACGGATGAACCCTGGTAATCCTAGAGCATTGCCACTACGGACAATAAATCCTCTTTTCATAAGCTCCTGGAAGACAACATCACTATCAGCATGTGTATCAAAGAAAATAAAGTTCGTATCAGATGGGTAGTATGTTAAGTTATGCTTTTCACAGAATTCTACATATTGTTTTTTACCGATTTCATTCGCTTTGCGACATGCTTCAATGTAATCTTGATCACTAAGAGCAATGGCCGCAACAGCTTGACTTAAAATCGTATTATTAAACGGTGAGCGGACAGGATCGAGCTTAGCAATAATGTCCGGTTGCCCTATTGCATAACCAACTCGGAATGATGCTAGTCCGTACGCTTTAGAGAAAGTACGTAATAAAAGAACATTTGGATATTCATCAATAATAGGTAGCGTATCTTTATGATCAGGATGTGTAACATATTCAATGTACGCTTCATCCAATACGACAAGTACATCACTCGGAACTTTGGCGAGAAAGGCACGTAATTGAGCATCTGGAATGACAACCCCTGTAGGATTATTCGGACTACATACCCACAAAATAGATGTTTTGTCATCGATTGCAGCTGCCATAGCATCTAAATCATGAGCGCCTTCAATACAAGGAACTTTACGTACTTCAGCCCCTTCAATTTCCGCATTATGCCAGTATTGAGAGAAGGAAGGGTCAGCCATTATCGTATTTACCCCTGGATACAACAGTGCACGAGTAATAATAGCAATGATATCATCAGATCCGTTACCAAAAAGAAGTTGTGTTTCTTGAACATCAAGATGATTCGCAACAGCCGTACGTAAATTTTGTGCGTAGCCATCAGGATATAGTGCATGATTCACTGTATTATTTTGTAAATAAGCGGTTACCTTAGGTGAGCATCCGAATGGATTTTCATTAGATGCCAATTTAATGACTTCCTTTAAGCCGTATTCACGCTGAACTTCTTCAATTGGTTTGCCTGGCTTATATGCTTGCATACCGTCCAATTGTTGTTTCCACTTCATTTAAAACATCTCCTCTACTTATTCAGCCTTTAGCCAAATCTGGTCTTAATTTCACTGCATCATTGAGATACAAGTGCTTGACATCTTTTTGCGCTACCTCAACATTTGCATGGATTAAAATACGAATACACAATGGTAACGCATTGGGCACATCCATTTCATGTGTACACATTACAGGCACATATTGCCACCCATCCATCATGCGTACCGCACGAGCAGGAAATGCTGAGGTAATATCTGGCGTAGTGGAAATAAGAATGGATGCAATATCATCTACTTCCACGTTATTTGCTGCCACAACCTCACGTACTAATCTTGCTGTCTCATCCCATACAAGCTCTGGCTTGTCAGATTCAATTGTTATTGCCCCTCTTAGTCCACGAATCATACAAGCACCTCCGCTAATAACTGTCTATATTCTGCATCTACTTCTTTGCATTCTTCTAACTCAATGGCCCTCACAAACGGTTTACCTATATTTTCCAGTAAAACAAATTGCAAAATGCCATATTCCGTTTTTTTATCTTTCATTAAATAACCTGTTAACTGGTCGAATGAATAATCATTTACAGCCTCAAAAGGATAACCATTTTTCAACGCAAATTGTAAAAACGCTTTGGTAAACGCACGATCTAATTCTCCATAGCGTTCACTTAGCAATAAACAATAAACAAGACCTATCATTACCGCTTCACCATGCGCTACTTTGCCATAGCCCGCAGCCGCTTCAATGGCGTGTCCATATGTATGGCCTAGGTTTAAAAATTTCCGAACAGATTGCTCTGTTTCATCCTCTGCCACAATTTGTGCTTTCACTTCAATTCCTTTTTTCAGCTGTTTTGCTAGTTCATGTTGATTAAAATGAATGATTGAATCTGCTGCCATTAATTCCTCAAGCCATGCTGGATCAGAAATCATCGCATGCTTAATTAACTCTGCTGTTCCTGAACGTACTTCGCGCTCAGATAAGCTTTCCGTGAAAGCTGTATCATAAATAACACCTTCTGGCTGATAAAATGCACCTATCATGTTTTTTCCTAACGGATGATTGATAGCTGTTTTACCCCCAACCGCAGAATCATGAGCTAAAATGGTCGTTGGAATTTGAATAAACGGAATCCCTCGCATATAGGTTGCTGCAACAAAGCCAGTTAAATCTCCAACAGCTCCTCCACCAAAGGCAAAAATAAATGATTTTCGTGAGCATTTTTGTTCCAATAAAAATGTTTGAGCAGCATTGTACTGTTCAAAGGTTTTGCATGCTTCGCCACCAGGCAAAATAAACACGTTAAATTCATATGGGAAATGAGCCTTGAAATAGTCTCCCTGTGCAGCCCATACATTGGCATCTGTAAATACAATCAGCTTATCTGCTTTTTGAAGCTTATCAGCAAATGCTTGAAGAGCTTCCGTTAGAAATTGATGACCAAGAACAACCTCATAATGATGGGATTTTGTTGCTACTGGTACTCGCATATATTAGAACCCCTTTGTATATTGTCGATGCTCATCAATTTGAGCTTTTAATTGTGGAAGTTGATCACTATGAAATTGCTCCAAAATAGCATTAGCTATTTCCCAGGCAATAACGTGTTCTGCCACTACAGATGCTGCTGGTACTGCACAGCTATCAGAGCGCTCTACACTTGCTTTAAACGGCTCTTTTGTTTCGATATCCACACTTTGTAATGGTTTATATAATGTAGGAATTGGCTTCATGACACCTCGAACAACAATTGGCATTCCAGTAGACATGCCACCTTCTAAGCCACCTAATCGATTTGTTGCACGTGTATAGCCCTCTTCGTCAGACCAAATAATTTCATCATGCACTTCAGAGCCTTTTCGGCGTGCCATTTCAAAGCCAAGCCCAAATTCAACACCTTTGAATGCATTAATAGATAGCATCGCTGCTGCTAGTTTTGCATCGAGCTTACGATCATAATGAACATATGAACCAACTCCTGCTGGCATACCTTCAACGATGACTTCTACGACACCACCGATGGAATCACCTGCTTTTTTCGCCTCATCAATTGCCTCAACCATTTTGGCAGAAGCCTCTGGATCTACACAGTAACATGGATCTGCTTCGACAATGGCACGGATTTCATCAGCTGTTTTTCCTTCTATTAAAGAGGTATCAGCTTTAATCCCCACAATTTCAGTGACATGAGCAACAATAGAAATACCCAATTCATTCAGTAAAGCTTTCGCCACTGACCCGACTGCAACACGAACAGTAGTTTCGCGTGCAGAAGATCGCTCTAATACATTACGTAAATCACGATGTCCATATTTCATGCCCCCAACTAAATCGGCATGACCTGGTCGAGGTCGGGAAATTTGACGTTTGATATCCTCTGGATTAATATCATCGGCTAAAGGCTCAGCCCCCATAATTTTAGTCCAGTGCTTCCAGTCATCGTTTGTTACGACAAGTGCGACTGGAGATCCAAGTGTTTGTCCATGACGTACACCTGCAACGATCTCTACTGTATCCGTTTCGATTTGCATGCGGCGCCCACGTCCATGACCTCCCTGACGTCGTTTTAAATCGTGATTAATTTTTTCTGCTGTAATAGATAAGAGTGACGGTAAACCTTCAATAATTGTTGTTAATTGAGGTCCGTGTGACTCACCTGCTGTTAAGTAACGCATAAACACTTTCTCCCTTCAACTCGCTAAAGTATGTATTTTTCACTATAACATATATTCTTTAAAAAAACAGTCCTTTTACAAATGTCTTTTAAATGCTTACCATTTTCATAGTCAAATGCGAATATTCTGAATGACTTCTCTAAAAACTTACTTCACTACTGAAGTGAAGTGCTCAATTTTATAAAAAATACGCCTTTGCTTATGATAAGCGAAAAGCGTACGAAATATCTATGTTTAATGCCGGCTTACTTATATGTACATGACTATTCTGGTCATTTGTACAAAGCTTTTCATCCATATTATTAATTATTTTTCCGATAGAAGAATGTATCCTCTACATCAAATTCATAACGTGCTGGATTAAAAATTTGCTCTGTCGATCCAACAAATAAAACGCCATCCTTGCGCAGTGCTTTACTAAAATCATTATAAATTTGGTCTTTCGCTTCTTCAGTGAAATAAATCATAACATTGCGACAAACGATTAAGTCATAATTGCTGTCATAGGAATCGTTCAGTAAATTATGTTTCTTAAAGGTAACACAACGCTTAATCTCATCCTTCACACGATAAAAGGATCCTTCTTGTTCAAAATATTTCGCTTTAATATCATTGGGAACCTCTGCTAAAGATCGTTCAGGGTATACACCTAGCTTCGCTTTTTGGATTACATTTTCATCCAAATCAGTAGCAATAATTTGAATTTGAGATAAAGGCAACAATTGAGATAATACCATCACTAAAGAATAAGGTTCCTCTCCTGTTGAACAAGCAGCACTCCAAATTTTTAAACGCTTATTTGTTTGTAACAGCTTCGGAAATATTTTCTTTTGTAACACTTCCCAACGCTTCCCATTGCGATAAAATTCAGAAACATTAATCGTCATACGATCTAAAAATTCATTCATTAAATCACGATCTTGTTCAAGTGCCTTTAGAAAGTCTACAAAATTACGATAGCCCTTTTTCTCATAAAGAGAGGTTAATCGTCTTTTCATTTGCGCCTCTTTATATAACGCTAAATCTATTCCTGTTTTGCGCTTTATACCTTCTATAAACTGTTCATAATCAGACATATGGTCATCTTCCCCTCTAGCGTCGTATTTCCATTATAGCGGAAAAGTCCCAATCCTGAAATAGTCTTTCTAACTGCCTATCTACTTGCTTGCGTTTTGCTTTTCCTCTAATAATAGCATTTTAGACTGTTCTAATTCCAGACGCATTTTTTCTGTTTCTATTGTATAGTTTTCCAGCCTAAGCTTTTCTAACTCCACCTCTTTTTCGATAGCCTTTAATTTAATTTTTTGCTGTCTTGTACGAGCATCTGTAAAAATCCCTGCTAATGAGATGATGACGCCTCCAATAATCGCTACAATCGCAATTGACACTCCGTCCACTTCCTTTCATTACTAAGATTATACGGCAAAATGGAAAAAATAGTTTCATTTTTTAGGATATATTTCAATTAAAAAAAGAAGGTAGCTTTTCACCACCTTCATTCTATCCATTTTCGTTAAACTTCAATGCGATACTCTTTTAAATCTTCTCGTAATTTAGCTTTCAGGAATTTACCAACAGACGTTTTCGGTACCTCTTCAATGAAGACAATATCATCAGGGATCCACGTTTTATGGAATTGTGCCTGTAAACTCTCTAATAGCTCCTCTTTGGTAATAGAATTTTTAAATTCTGGCTTTGCTACGACACAGGCTAATGGTCGCTCCAGCCATTTTTCATGCGGAATGGCAATGACAGCCGCCTCAAATACTTTTGGATGGGACATTAATGCATTTTCAAGTTCAACAGAGGAGATCCATTCCCCTCCACTCTTAATTAAATCCTTCGTACGGTCTGTGATTTTTATATAGCCATCTACTGTCATCACGGCAATATCACCTGTGTATAGCCAACCGTCTTTAAACGCTTCTTCCGTTCGTTCATCTTGATAGTACTCATGGGCAATCCACGGTCCTCTAATCGTTAATTCTCCCATTGTTTTACCATCCCATGGCACTTCACCATTTTCATTAACAATTCGAGTTTCAATGAGAGGCATCGTCATACCTTGCGTAATACGAACATTCATCTTTTCATCAGCTGTGTAGTCCTGCATATGTGTTAAATACGTGGATAGGCTAACGAGCGGTGATGTCTCTGTCATACCGTAGCCTGTCATGTATGGGATATTGAGTTCTTGTTCAAAGCCACGGACAAGACCAATTGGCGACGCAGATCCTCCACAAACAATTAATCGCATAGACGATAAGTCACGTGGATGTTGACGTTGCTCTTGTAGAACACCGAGCCAAATTGTAGGTACTCCTGCAGTTAACGTGACTTTATACACTTCAAATAACTCAAGCAAAAGCTGTGGGGTAAACATCGGGCCTGGTAACACCTGTGTAGAACCAAATGCAACACTAGCAAAGGGTAGGCCCCATGCATTAGCGTGAAACATCGGTACAACAGGTAACACCACATCGGATTCACAAATAGCAATACTATCAGCAAGACCAGCCGTTAAACTGTGCAGGACAATGCTACGGTGAGTATAAACAACCCCTTTTGGCATACCTGTCGTTGCACTTGTGTAGCACATGCCTGCAGGCGTATTCTCATCTAAGTCATCTGGAAATGTAAAATGTTCATCGGCCTCAGCTAGTAATGCCTCATAAGAAAGAGCATTTGCAATGGGCACAGATTCTACCTCGACAGCATCCCCCATAATGATAAAGTGCTTTACCGTTTTAAGCTGTGACACAATTGGTGCAATTAAAGGCACTAGGTTGTCATCGATTAATAATATTTCGTCTTCCGCATGATTGATGACATAGGCAATATGCTCTGGTGCTAATCGAATATTAATCATATGCAGTACTGCCCCTGCACACGGTACAGCAAAATAGGCTTCCAAATGGCGATGATGATTCCAAGCAAATGTGCCCACTTTCATGCCTCGCTCCATTCCAAGCTTCGTCAGAGCATCAGCTAAACGGCGGGTACGTTTAACATATTCTTTGTACGTGAACTCGTGAATGGTTGTAGCATTTGTTCGTGAATAAATCTTCTTTGAGTGAAAAAATCGTTCTGCGCGATTCAAAAAACTTGTTAATAATAAAGGTGTATCCATCATATGCATTCTACCGCTTCCCTTCATAAACGAATTTTTGAAACGATCAACTCTACAGCTGCTACAAACCAATTAAAAATAGACTTTATAGTTACCTTGGCTGCATGCGGATGGCCCCATCTAGACGAATGACCTCCCCATTTAACAAACCATTGTGGATAATACTATCAACTAACAGGGCATATTCTGAAGGTTTACCAAGTCGCTTAGGGAATGGTGTCATTTGGGCAAGAGCCGTTCTTGCTGGCTCAGGTAACGATGCAAACATTGGCGTTTCAACTATCCCAGGCGCAATGGTCATTACACGGACACCGATTTCTGCAAGCTCTCGTGCAATTGGCAAGGTCATCGCTGCCACACCGCCCTTTGATGCACTATAAGCCGCTTGTCCAATCTGCCCATCAAATGCTGCTACCGATGCAGTATTAATAATGACGCCACGTTGTCCATCCTCATTTGGTTCGTTATGCTGCATTTTCTCAGCAACTAGACGGATTACATTGAACGTACCAATTAAATTAACAGAGATTATTTTTTCAAATAAAGCAAGAGCATGAACCCCTCGCTTCGAGATGACTTTACTCGCATCTGCAATGCCTGCACAATTTACCGCCACATTCACCTTACCAAATGCTGCAATGGCCTGCTCAAGACCTGTTGCCACATCTTCTTCTTTTGTGACATCCACTCGCACATAATGTACGCTTTGCCCTAATTCCTGTACTAGAGCTTGTCCACGCTCATCATTCACATCAAAAATAATTGCTTTGCCACCTTGTTCAACCAGCTTACGGACAGTTGCCTCACCTAAACCTGAGGCACCGCCCGTTACTACTGCAATCACTTCATGATTTTTCATCCAACTCTATCCCCTTTTACATTTTTTCAATGATCGTGGCATTAGCCATTCCCATCCCTTCACAAATGGCAAGTAAACCGTAACGATAATTCTCTCGCTCCATACGATGTAGCATGGTCGTTAACAATTTAGTGCCTGTAGCCCCTAACGGATGCCCCAGTGCTATAGCACCGCCATCTGGGTTAAGCTTATTCGGGTCTCCACCAATTTCTTGTAGCCATACAAGTGGCACTGGTGCAAAGGCTTCATTAACTTCATAAGTGTCGATATCTTCAATGTTGAGGCCTGCTCGTTCTAACGCCTTTCTAGTTGCTTCGATTGGCCCTGTTAACATCAATGTTGGATCAGAGCCAACGACCACTCTTGTCACAATTTTGGCAAGTGGTTGAATGCCAAGCTCCTGCGCCTTGTCCAAAGCCATCACCACAACTGCTGATGCCCCATCACTCATCTGACTTGCATTGCCTGCAGTTATGACGCCATCCTCTTGAAAAACAGTCTTTAAACCATTTAAAATTTCGATAGTTGTTTCTGCACGTGGTCCCTCGTCAACAGCAAACGTTGTCATTGATCCATCCTCTTGTGGCACTTGAATAGGTAGTATTTCATGTTTGAAATGACCCGCTTCAATAGCAGAAATTGCCCGTTGATGGCTTTGGTAAGCATAGTTATTTAGCTGTTCTTTCGATAAAGACCATTTTGCTGCTATTTTCTCCGCAGATAACCCTTGATGGATAATGTCATAATTCTCCTGTAAGCGTTTACTACTATGCGCATATTGCATGTTTGACCCCATCGGTACTCTCGACATACTTTCCACGCCACCAGCAATGACAATATCCATATCTCCCGCTAAAATTGCCTGAGCGGCGAAATGAACGGCTTGCTGACTAGAGCCACATTGACGATCAATGGTTACCCCTGGCACACTATCCGGGAAGCCAGCCATTAATAAGGATGTCCGCGCAATATTGGCACCTTGTTCTGCTGTTTGCGTTACACAGCCCAAAATAACGTCATCCACTTGTTCCTTGTCAATCCCTGCACGCCTTACAACCTCTTCTAGCACATCTGCTGCTAAATCATCTGCTCGAACTTGGCTTAATGCCCCTTTACTTCGGCCAACAGCAGTTCGAACTGCTGCGACAATTACCACTTCTCTCATTTCTATAACCCCTTTTCCTCGTCATCCTTCACAGTTTATTGACAGGTCTACAATTCTATTCCTAACTTAATTGTCTGAATATTATATTTTTTATTGTACATGAGTAAGAAGTTTTTAACAATTCTATATGTATCTAGAAGAAGTTTATTTATATGTTGCAATAGAACATTACCTTTTGTAATTCTCCGTTTCTCAAGGTAATAAAAAAAGCAATCCCAAATGAATTGGAATTGCCTAATCTATTCACGAATTAAACTAAATCTTCACCGAAGAATAAGCCGATTTCACGCTCAGCAGAAGCAAGTGAATCAGAACCGTGAATGATGTTGTGAGAAACAGTTGTTGCGTAGTCTCCACGGATTGTACCTGGGTTTGATTCTTCAGGTTTAGTTGCACCCATCATTGTACGAGCAAGCTTGATTACGTTCTCGCCTTCCCATACCATAGCGAATACAGGACCAGAAGTGATGAAATCAACTAATTCACCAAAGAATGGACGCTCAGCATGCTCAGCATAGTGCTTTTCTGCTAATTCTTTAGGAATTACCATTAATTTAGCACCTTTCATTACAAAACCGCGACGTTCGAAACGATCAACGATGTCTCCAACTACTTGACGTTCAACGCCGTCAGGCTTAACCATTAAAAAAGTTTGTTCAATTGCCATGTTTAAAACACTCCTTAAATTCGTCTAACAGGTTTTACACCTACCGATAAATATTAACAAAAAACGAGCCTTTATACAACAAAAAGCTAGAATTTGCGCTTACCCATAAACAATGCAACATCTCGCAGCTTTTTCTTAACTGGATGTTTTGGTAAAGCATCTATTTCTTGTAAGGCTTTTTTCAAATATTTATCACTCATACGATTAGCTTGTTCAATTGCATGAGATTTACGCACATATTGCAACATATTTTGACGTTCCGCTTCTGTTAGTGTACCTGTAAATACTTTAACTAAATAAGGTTGCATCTCTGGATCATCTTTCAGTAATAAGATCGGTAAGGTAATATTGCCCTGCAACAAATCACTACCCGCGGGTTTACCTAATTCTTTATCTGTTGCCATAATATCTAAAACATCATCGATAATTTGGAAGCTCATGCCCACAAAGTAGCCGAAGCGCTTTAAATGTCTCACTGTTTTTGCATCAACGCCTGCAGCGACCGCCCCCAGCTCACAGCTAGAGGAAATAAGTAATGCCGTTTTACGTTTGA
>NZ_DAMDAY010000141.1:0-9156 GCF_032093475.1 Lysinibacillus sp.
CTTTGGAGCGGCTCACCCTATTTAGGAGCGACTTCTCCTTACCTTCGAGCGGTTTCACCCTATTTATGAGCGACTTCTCCTTACTTTCGAGCGGTTCCACCCTATTTATGAGCAACTTCTACCTACTTTGGAGCGGCTCACCCTATTTAGGAGCGACTTCTCCTTACCTTCGAGCGGTTTCACCCTATTTATGAGCGACTTCTCCTTACTTTCGAGCGGTTCCACCCTATTTATGAGCAACTTCTACCTACTTTGGAGCGGCTCACCCTATTTAGGAGCGACTTCTCCTTACCTTCGAGCGGTTTTGCTTATTTTTAGCTTACTTTGCTCCTACCATTAAGAGATAGTGTAGGATTGCTCCCGTCTTCGACCCATCTGGCTACCCCATAATCAAATCATAGACAGCCATGGTGGATTCCATCGGCGTTGTGTTTAATTCTTGCTGCAATTGATGGACACATTTTTCATACCATTTTAATGCAAGGGAACGATTTTGCAGTTGATAGTGACTGTACATGAGCAAGCGATACCCTTCCTCCCAAAGGGCATCCTCTCGTAGAATCTTCTCTGCGTAGTTGATAGCTTTTTTAAATTGCTGTTGTCGCGTTGCATTTTGTGCTAACCGTTCAAGCACTTCAATATATAAAAATTGTAGCTTTTCGCGATCCTGGGCAAGCCAGTCAATTTGCTTTTTTTCAGCGTACAAGGTATCCGTATAACTCGCTTCTGCTAATTGTAGCCATTCATTGGACAGCTCTGGATCAAATTCCTCCATACCTAACTGGTAATAATAGAGGAACCGCTCCACATCAATGTGGAGAAAAGAGATATGCTGTAGCTGATACATACTATTTTTTCGCTGAATAAAAAAACTATCCTGTCTTGCATTCCGCTGTGGTTCCAACACTTTTAATAATGTATTTAACACTACCTTAAAATCTCGGTCTAAGGACTCGATACTGCGTTCAGGCCATAATGCCTGGGCAATTTCCTCCTTTGGTGTAAAGCGATGACGGTGACAATACAGATAGACAAATAATTCCTTTGATTTATCGCGTTGCCATTCTTTATCTTCCAGCTTTCGTTGCCCTCTAATTAAACTTAAACTCCCAAAAAGTTTGATTTGAACTTCATCATGCGGATAACTGATGCTACCCTCCACTTGAAAATAATGTCGTAATGCTTGAATGGCTGGATGTTCCTCCTCACCATTTTGACTAAATTGCAATAGTTCGTAGAAAATCATGCGATTACTTGGACCAAGAATCATCTTCTTTTGCAAAAAATATTCATAGCTATTTGCCAAACATAATTGCGCAAATTGTTGAAAATATGGTTGAAATTGCTCGACATTCTGTTCTTGAAAAGCAATGACTGCTTGATAAAACAAAACATGCATCAAGCCATTACGATCACCGCATTCGTGAAATAAATGCTGAGCTTTTTTTAATAATTGCTTTGCTCGTTCTGTTTCTTGCTCAGAAAGAATGATTTTCACTTCTGCTATAAGAATAAGGGCCGTCATCCATGCATCTTGTACCTGCTCTGTTTCCTGTAAACCAAGCGCTAAGTATTTTTTCGCTGCGACCATATCCCCTAACGTATGTTTGACAATGGCTAACCCCATATAAGGCTCAGCTTTAACCCGTGAGATATTGATCGTATTCATTAAAGATAAGGCTTTTTCATAGGCCTTACATGCACCTTGATGATCAGGATAATCCATTAACAGCAATGCATGCGCCTTTCTGATATAGCCAACAGCCTCAATGAATATGGACTTTTCTCTTAACCCCCGCCGAATGCCGTGCTGTGCAGCATACCAAGCATCCTTCCCTTGGCCTAACAATGCATAGACAAAAGATGCAAGTAGTTCACTTTCACGATGTGTCGCCACAAGCTGGGGTGGTAATTCAAGCCGTTGCGTTAATAATTCCTTCGCCTCTTGTAATTGTCCTGTACGTAATAAAACACGTACATCAACATTGGCTCGTTGAACGACATCCTCAGGCAATGCCACATCCTCGATAAAAAGTTGAGCACCTTTCGCCTTTCCTAAATTCACTAGATTTTCTGCGTATTGTCGTTGTAGTTCTAATAATTCCTCTTTTAATAATGGTGTATGTTGAGCTAGCTCTAATGCCCGTTCTAAATAGGGCTCCGCTAAGGCAGGTTGAATGGTGTCTAAATATATATGCGCTAAGCCTGCTTGGGACTTGGTCATAAATAAATGATCCTGCTGTTGCTCGGCAATTTCTGCGCATTTCTCATATGATTGCTTTGCTTTTTCATAAAAAGCACGATAGCGATGACATTCACCTTCAAAATAATATAGCTTATAAAAATTGTTTTTTTCCTGTGCTGTAAACCGATTGATTTTTTCCAACAACCATTCAAACTGACCAGCACGTACTAATGGTTCTGCATGTTGCTGTAATAGCTCCCCACAAAAATCATGGTCATTTGTTTTAAAGGCATGATAGAGGACAGCCTGAATATTATGATGCTCCACATAATACAAAGCAGCTTGTTTATGTAGCGCTTTATACTGGCTTGGAAATTGTCTCCACTTCATTTCTAAAAATCGGCTAAACAATGCATGGAACCGATATAAACCATCAGTTGTTACTGGTTGAATAAATAAATGGCGCTGTGTTAATGGATGTAGCATTTGTGCAGTGTCAAGGCCATAAAATTGCTTCAATAGCTCCACTGAAAAGGTAGGAAAAATCGCCAACTTCAAAATCATCTCCTGCTCAGTCGAAGTCATCGTACTATACACTTCCTCGGACAAATATGTGAAAAGGTCGTTTGTTGAAATTGTTAACCAATGTTCTAAAGACGCATGGTGCCATTGCTCAGCTAATAAAGAAATACTAATAGCCCAGCCTTCGGTAATCTCTAGCACCTTCTCCATTTCAGTAGCTGTTAAATGCACATCCACATATTCTTCAAAAAAAACGGCAATTTCCTCGGTTGAAAATGCAAGTTCTTCCTCTTTGATGATGAGCAATTTTTTTTGCAGCTTTAATTTCCTTGTAATATCCCAATTAGGTAATGTTCTAGAAGCAATAATAAAACGAACCGTGGGCGGCGCAAATTCAATCATTTTTTCCATTATATAATTAATGTGAAAAACATGATCTACATGATGAAAATCATCAATAACAATTAGTAGAGGCTCATCCATATCACATAAGCAGTTCACAAAAAGTTTGTACCAGCGATTAATTTCCTCCATTTTTGGAAAGCGAGATAATTGGTTCCACGCAGCAAATGAATGCCCAAAATTCGGTACTACTCGCTGTATACTAAAAAAAAGGTGCCTTAAGAAAGGTAATAGATTATCATCTTCATCGGAGACACTATACCAAGAAAATTTACTAGTTTCGTTATGAAGGAATTGAGTAAGGGTGGTCGTTTTACCATACCCTGCACCACTATGAAGAATTGTGCAAGAATGCTGATGACTTTGTTTTAGTGTTTTCATCAGTGCTGCTCTATTAATGCAATGATTAGACGGGCTTGGAGCTATACATTTGGATTGAATAATAATATCTGTTGTCACGTTAAATAACCTCCATACTTTGTAAGGTTACTAAAATCTTCTCGAAAATTCAGATTTTTAAATTATTGACAGTTTACCATATTTTTAGAGAAATAATGGCTTAAAATAAAAAATCCCGATTATCATATCAATGATAACCGGGAAACTGCCGTTATGATTATAGTAATTCTTTACGTAAATCTGCAGCTGATTTTGGTGAAAGTAGACCGAATGGGATATCAAATACTGTTTTCGCGCCTTTTTCACCTGCTTGGCTAAGACGATGTGCAGCACGCGCATAAGCTACTAATACACTTGACGTGAAGTTTGGATTACTTTCAAGTTTTAATGAGAATTCAAGAATTTGTTTGTCGTTTGCACCACTGTCACCACTGCGAATGACAAAACCACCATGTGGCATACCTGTATGGTTTGCTTTAAATTCTTCTTCAGAAATAAAGTTAACTGTTGTGTTATATTCATCGAAATAGTTAGGCATTGTGACAATTTCTTGTTCCACTTTTGCTGCATCTGCCCCCTCTTCTAACACAACCCAACATTCGCGTGCGTGCTTTTCACGAGTTGTGAGTTCAGGGTTTTCCCCATTACGTACACGTTCTACAGCTTCTTTAATTGGTAAAGTGTATTGAACCGCATTTTTAACACCTTCGATACGACGAACAGCATCTGAGTGACCTTGACTTAGACCATCTCCCCAGAATGTGTATGTTGTACCAACCGGTAAAACGGATTCCCCTAATAGGCGATTTAATGAGAATAAACCTGGGTCCCAGCCAACTGAGATAACCGATACTTTACCAGATTTTTGTGCAGCAGCGTCTACAGCATCAAAAAATTCAGGAATTTTCGCATGTGTATCAAAGCTATCGATTGTATTAAACCATTGTGCAAAGTGAGGACCTTGCTCTGGTAAATCCGTTGCAGAACCACCACATAAAATCATAACATCAATGTCGTTTTGGAATTTTTCAGCGTCATCTACTAAGTATACGCTAGCATTGCTTGCTACGTTTACCGTTGAAGGATCACGGCGTGTGAACACCGCTACTAATTCCATATCTGGATTTTGTGAAATGGCATACTCCACACCACGTCCTAAATTTCCATATCCTACAATACCTACTCGAATTGCACTCATCAAAATTCCTCCTAACGATTACGTGACTTTGTGAAAACTTTCACGTTAAATCTAACTTCAATAATACTTTGTGTTAGAAAAATTCACAATAGTTTGAGTATGAGTTTTTTTAAAAGAATTTATATCAGTTTTCTATGGTTTTTATCCCATAATGGTATGAATACGGTTACAAATTACTAATTATTCCATGAACCTTAAAGTTATTGTAAAAGCCTTGTAAATGACGGCTATTTTCCCAATGAGTCTTGTACAATAAATGTAACGACAAAAGGGGGCATGTTGAATGAAAAGTATTGGTTACTCACCAAGCACAACATTGGCACAAGGAGAACTACTTGCATTCCATATGACACAACATTTAATGAACGATGAAGCATTGCAAACTGGTAGTAAGGATGAAAAGTTTGTACCTAATCAACATTTATGTATCGGCGTTTTACCTTTTGACGTTATGGTAGATACATTAAACATTTCCATCCAAAAAAACAAGGTGCATGAGGTTGACTTTTACCATAGTGGCAAGGAAATCGCACGCTGGCTCATTAAAAAAAGTGAATACAACAAGCCATGTCCAGACTTCTATGTGTGAAGTCTAAATAATCATTGTGTCGGACTGTTTAGGTTGAGCACATTAATGAAAATTATGTGCGAGCGTTTTCTCTGGCTAAAGATTATCTTACTCCTCATTTTAAGCGTTTCCCTTCAATTATAGATCGCTTTACTCCTCTTTCTAAGCACGACTTTTTAAAGAATGATCAACAATTTTCATCATACTATTGAATTTCCTGTGCTAGCTGTGCAAGGCGCTCCTCATCAATTATATGGTAACCTGTCTTGCTCTTTTCTAGAATTTTCTCTTCGCAAAACTGTGCCAATACATATAATAAATGGCGATAGGAAACCCCTAAATACTCACAGATTTCCGTATGTTTCTCCTTATAGACACCTTGGTCGGCAGATAATTGGATAAAGGCTGCTAAACGATTTTCAAAGGGATATGCCTGATTTTGTGTATATTTAGACGTCATTTTTGTGGCTTTTTCCCCTAAAAACACACAAAGTCTGCGTAAAAATAAAGCATCCGCGAGTAACTTTTCCTTACACGACTGTGTAATCGAATAACAAATGGTTTTTGTTACGGTTTGGATCCCCTTCGTATACCTTGCCTCATTTAGTAATTCAATTTCCCCCATAAAACGTGGTGCTTCCAAATATTCAATAAGTGAAACCTTGCCGTTTTTATGCGTCATATAGAGCTTCGCCTTTCCTTCGATCATGTAATACAATGTATCTGGAAAGGAGCCCTCCTGAAAAATCCATTCTCCTTTGTCAAATTGACAGACTTCCAGATAGGGATCAATTTCAAATGAGAAAAAATCATTGATCGGATAGTTTTCAAGATAATGGTTCCGCGCTTCAGCTGTTAGTATATGCATTTTTTTACTCTCTCCTATAAAAAATATGAGATATCTCACATTATTGTAGCGGTGAACGTGCTATTATTCAACATAGTTAATGGAGGTACGGTAAATATATGAACAATCAACGATGGCTTTCTCAAAATTTCTTTACATTTTTCATTACTTGGGGCATTTTCTTACCCTATTGGACAGGATGGCTTGTTGATGCAAAACATCTGACAGTATCACAGGCGAGTGTAGTCATGGGCTGTGGTCTACTTGCTCGTGCAACATCCAATCTTTTCTTCTTCCCAACACTTGCAAAATATGTAAACAACAAACGACTCATTACGATATTAGCAGTAGGAGCTCTTCTGACGGCAATACTCTACATACCAAGTACAGGATTTATGGCATTATTAATCGTGACGATTTTATTTAGTATTTTTTATCCGGCACTGTTACCTGCTGTCGAAAGTAGTGCAGCAACACTTGTCCAGCACGGCAATATTCACTATGGCAAAAGCCGCTCCTACGGTTCCTTTGGTTTTGTCATTGCTGTATTGATCATTAGTATGCTGACTGGGGTTTTCGGTAAAAACGTGATCTTTTGGAGCATGATTATTGGTCTTATTGGCATGTTGCTCATGCAGCAATTAGCAACACCAAAGGAATTACTCGTTGTGCCAACAAAAGATCAACGCGCAAAATCTTTATCAATGAAAATGTTATGGAGTATCAAAGGCTTCCCTGTAGTATTATTCATCGTTATTTTGCTACAGGGCGCCCATGCCTCCTATTATAGCTATGGCTATATTTATTTAGAGGATTTACATGTAGACCCATTTTATATGGGGATGATTATTAACATTGCTGTTATTTGCGAAATCCTCTATTTTATGAAAGCTGATACGTTTTTGACAAAGTGGCGCTCTTCGTCTTTATTACTTTTAGCAGCAAGCGGTTCTTCCCTACGTTGGTTACTCATCTTTATGTTCCCAAATGTATGGGTATTTATTGCCTCACAAACCTTGCATGCATTATCTTTTGCTTTAGCGCATTATGCATTTATTCGTTATCTAACACAAACCTTACCAAAGGAACAAATTCCAAATGCACAGGGTCTATACTCTGCATTAGCCATGGGCTTAAGTACGGCCATCCTGACGTTTTTAGGAGGCTATTTATATGAACTATCGCCTGGACTATCCTTCGCAGCCATGCTCATATGTACAGTGCCCGCTATCGCCATTTTGCTGTTAACACGCACAAAATATCAATATTAATCAAAAAGCAGGTGAGAATTTTTTTCACCTGCTTTGCTATTTCGGATAATAGGAAAAACCAGGATATTTCACCACCGGCCATTTTTCCTTTCTTAAGGCATGTAACAACTCAGGGCCGACCCGTAAATTACTTTGCACCAATTCAGTTGGCGTGAGAGCCATCCATTGATTTAAGGATACATCCTGGAACCGGTCACTTTTAAACATTTCTAAAAACCATAATGGTTCTGTGCCTGTATTTTCAATATAATGACCCGTAGCAAACGGAACATACCCAACATCTCCCGCTCGATAATCGAATGTTCGAGCTGTACCATTCCCTGTAAAAACAGTCATCCGTCCTTTTCCTTGTAAGTAATATTGCCATTCATCGTTATTAGGATGCCAATGTAATTCCCTCATCGCACCAGGCTCAATTTCTACCAGTGCAGCCGCAATATTTTTTGAAATGGGAAAATTAGTCGAATCAACTATGCGCACACTGCCTCCCGGTGTTTTCAATGGAGGCTGGGCTAACAAACGATGTTTAAAAGATTGTGGAACCTTGCCATAGGGAGATTGTACTTTTTGTGAATCTATGGGTCCTGGAACCTTATCTTGATATATATACACTTGTTCGTTCGGAATATGTTGGAAGGCACTCAGAGGAACACCAAAATTAGCCGACAATACTTCTTTTGGCGTATGGGCAAACCAATCCGAAATCGAGAGTGTATTGAGATCGGAGAAATTCCCATCATCAAACACTAATAAAAATTCACAACCGCCCTCTAGTCCCTGAATAGAATGAGGGATTCCTGGCGGGAAATACCATAAATCACCTGGTCCCACATCAGCAATAAAGTTACAGCCATTTTGATCGACTGCGGTAATGCGTGCATAACCAAGGAGCATATAAGACCATTCTGCCTGCTGATGCCAATGCAGCTCACGCACGCCTCCAGGTGTCAAACTCATATTAACACCCGCTAATGTCGTAGCAATCGGCAATTCACGAACCGTAATTTCCCGAGACCATCCCCCCTGATTTAAGGTCATATGCGTATCCGAAAACGAAAAGCGCAAATTAGGAATCAACCCCGCATCAGTCGTTGGCGGTACCAGCATATCAGGATTTTCTAAATCCCGCATAATATCTCGTGGCCCCTTATCCATCCCTCCTGCTCCATCACTCCTAACAGGCTGTGGCACCTGAAAATAACCTGGTGGCAAATTCTCCAAACGTTCACCTCTTTCCGCTATGATTCTTCTAAAATGTATGGGTGCAATGCTTTGATTATTCACTTTTCTTTATGTTGGTGAAGTGACTCAGGTTGGAATTATTAAAAGGAATTGTAGATTAATTCGTTGTTCAGAAGCTAGTTACTTCGTGCTACTCAATTTGGAGTGGTTTCCCTACATTTTAGAGCGCTTTCCCCGCGGTTTGGATCACCTTGCATCTTATTTGGAGCGGTTTCCCCGTTTTTTGGATCACCTTTCACTCTAGTTGGAGCGGTTTCCTCTCATTGTGGAGCGCTTTCCATCTATTTTGGAGCGGTTCTCCCGCTTTTTGGATCACCTTTTACTCTAGATGGAGCGGTTTCCTCGCTTTTTGGATCACCTTGCATCCTTGTTGGAGCGGTTCTCCCGCTTTTTGGATCACCTTTTACTCTAGTTGGAGCGCTTTCCCCTCTTTATGGAGCACTTTCTATCGAATTGGGAGCGGTTCTCTCGCTTTTTGGATCACCTTGCATCCTTGTTGGAGCGGTTCTCCCGCTTTTTGGA
>NZ_DAMDAY010000141.1:9256-11547 GCF_032093475.1 Lysinibacillus sp.
TCACCTTGCACCCTAATTGGAGCAAATCCCCCTAAAATAATACCGATTTCACTCAATATCTCACTTTCCCATAGCGTCGACGACACAGTCATGCAAGATTTGTAGGCCTTCCTGTAATTCCTCATAGGATGCATAAGAGTAAGATAATCGAATATGGTGATGGTCTTGAGGATCATAAATATAGCCTGGGTTAATTAATACTTGTTGTTGCAATAGCTTTAGAAAAAACTCTTTATCTACAAGAGGCTCATGAAACTTGAGCCAAATATAGAAGCCTCCCTTTGGTTTATCCCAACTTGCGATATCCTTAAATTTTTCCTGCAAAATACGTTCTGTAAAATCGGCTCGATCTTGTAATTGTTGGCGTAAACCTACGATATGTTTGTCATATTTCCCTGATTGCAACCAATGCAATACTATTTCCTGTGAGATGGCACTTGAGCCATAGTCTGTTTGCATTTTAATATCTGCCAGTCGTTCGATGACGGTTGTTGGGCCGATAAGCCAGCCGATGCGGAGCCCAGGACTTAAGGTTTTAGAGACGCTCCCCATATAAAGGACTTGCCCGCTTCGATCCATTGCTTTAATCGGTGGAGATGTAGCTTCAAAAAGCAAATCTTGATAGACATCGTCCTCGATTATCGGAATTCGCGTTGCTTGACAGGCTTCATACAGTAGCTTTTTTTCCTGTGCTGTCCAAACATATCCAGTTGGATTATGTAAAGTAGGAATAGCGTAAAAGACGGCTTGTTTTTTTCGTTTCCGTTGAGCTAATGTTTGGGCAAGTTGATTATCACGGTGAACGCCAATCATCTGCATACCGACCGATTGAAATGGATGGACAGAGTTTAGATAGGAGGTTGGTTCCTGAAATACGATCGACCCTTGTTCTAATAAACCAACGGCAATTAACTGCAATGCCTGCAGCGCACCCGAAACAATACAGACATGTTGGGGCTCAGCATCGATTCCTCTTTTTTTAACATAGTGACAGATTGCTGCACGAAGTTGATCATTGCCCTGTGGTGAAGAATAACCTAAGCTTTTCGGCTGAAATGATAGTTCTCTAAGTGAAGACTCCATTTCCTCAGTTGGTAACAAGTCAGGAGCAAGCTCACCCGTTCCTAATCGAATGACATCATCACGCTGCTCGTATTCATTTATCAATTGGATGGTGTGGTAATTTGGCTTATGAATACTTGTTTCGATATAGGTTTGCCAATTCGGCTGTGTTTGCTGAAGTAATGCATGCCAGGAATTGTCAGTAACATAAACACCAGAGCCTATCTTTGCCTCAAGAATGCCTATTGCTTTTAATTCCTCCAAAGCCTGTTGAACTGTACTCCGATTTACTTCAAACTGCATAGCCAATTGTCGTTGGGTAGGAAGTTTTGTCCCTGCCACCCAGTCCCCTCGTTCCACTTGAGCGATTACCCAATGAACAATTTGTTGCTGTAACGTGGAGTCACTTTGTCTATTTGGCTGCCAGCTCATGATTCATCCCCTTCCATTCTAGAAAATTGGGTGGCTAAAAAACCATCCAATTGGTCGTTTTCTTTTAGTTATACCATAACTAAAATGAAGAGTGAAAGGAGGGATTGTCGTTGGAAGCTTTTCTTCATGGTATCATTTTAGCATTTGGTCTTATATTGCCATTAGGTGTACAAAATGTTTTTGTTTTTTCGCAAGGTGCTATACAACCAAATGTATTCAAAGCATTGCCTGCAAGTGTGACAGCAGCTATCTGTGATACAATGTTGATTTTACTAGCGGTATTCGGTTTATCATTAATTGTCCTACAATTTGAGTGGTTACGAATTACGTTAATGACGGTTGGTATCGTGTTCTTACTTTATATGGGCTATAGTATTTGGCGTTCAAATCCGTCATCTACCACTAATAGCGAAGCACTGCCTGTAAAAAAACAAATATTCTTTGCACTCTCTGTGTCGCTCCTCAATCCACATGCGATATTAGATACAATCGGTGTTATTGGGACGAGCGCATTAAAATATAGTGGGACAGAGCAAATCATTTTTACCCTCGCCTGTGTCTTAATTTCCTGGCTGTGGTTTTTCGGACTTACTTTGACGGGAGCCTCGTTCAAAAAACTGGATCGCTCTGGAAAACTAATGCGATTATTTAATAAATGCTCTGCCATCTTTATATGGGCAACAGCCTGTTATCTTGCAAGTGGCTTCCTGTAGCATACATAGAAAATGCTCAGGCGGTAACCTGAGCATTTTTCTTATAGCGCAACAAAAATTGTAAGCTTTTCATTAAACAGTGCT
>NZ_DAMDAY010000142.1:0-1918 GCF_032093475.1 Lysinibacillus sp.
ACGCCAACTGTTTGAAAGAGACGCAATGCAGATGTATTATAGCTGTGTCGAAAGGCTGTTCGAATAGACACATCTCCATAGGTATAGCCCCCATAGTTTTGCGGACAAAACGAGCCAACACAGTAACGACCTCCATTCACAATTGAATCGGGTGTATGTGCTGTCGTTTCAAAAAAAGGAGCATAGACGGCTAGTGGCTTAAAGGCTGAGCCTGGCTGACGGGTTCCTTGGAATGCACGATGATAATCAAACTTTTCATAGTTTTTTCCTGCATACAGGCTAACAATTTCTCTCGATTGATTATTTATGACAGCACCTGCTGCTTGCAATTCACCTGTTCCTAGAATGGCTGATATTTTTTCTTCATCGTGTAGCTGCTTAGTTGGATCAAGAGCCGTGTTAATAATTAGTCCATTTTGAAATAAGGTATCCAGTCGTTTGTCTAGTTGTGCCTTAATTGCTTTCTTTTCTTCCTCATTATCGGTATTACTCAGTCGATCGGCGTAACCTTCCTTTTCTGCAACTAACCATTTTAACTCTTGGAGTACATAGGTACTGTACATTGGATAACTTTGAATTTTATCTTTAATATTCAATGTAATCGGTGCAGCCTTATAGGTAGCTGCATCTTCTTTTGTAATAGCCCCATTTATTGCAAGTGTATCTAATAATCGTTCCTGCCTCGCTTTAGTTTGATCGAAATTTTTTAACGGGTTATAAAGTGAGGGGTTATTTGGAATAGCTGCAATAAAGGCTATTTCAGCAATGGATAATTCTTGGAGTGGCTTTTGAAAATAATAAGTAGCTGCTCCACCAATGCCATACACTTGATTGCTAAAATAAGACTCATTCAGGTACATTGTTAAAATCGTTTCTTTATCAAACTCTTTTTCTAATTCATAAGCATAGAAAAGCTCTGTTAATTTCCGTTCGTATGTTTTTTCATCAGATAAATAACGCATTCGAACGAGTTGCTGTGTAATCGTACTACCTCCCTGGGAAGTGGTGTTGCTATTCGAATTCGCAACAACTGCTCTTATGATTGCACTTAAATCAAAGCCGATATGCTCATAAAAATCAGCGTCTTCACTTGTGATGAATATTTCCTGGGCAATTTGTGGAATTTCTTGTAAGGTTAGTGGCTGCCGCCATTCGACATATTCCTCACTAAATGTTTGCCCGTCTTGATCTTTCAGTGTGACAGGTAGCTGTGTTTGTACTTCAGGCAAATGAATAGCCTGTGAAATCTGCTGTTCATGTGCTTGTGCTGTATTGATTTCTGTTCGGATGTTGGTACTAATCCACCATAGAGCCGGTAGGGAAAGAAGTATAATAAAAAAACCAAAAGCCTTTTTCATGTGTGCCTCCACTCTTTCTATAAATCCTTCATCAGAATAACATATTTTGGATTGATTCCAAATACTCGGTCGGACCTATTTCCAGCATTTTGAGAATGAATGTTAAAAGTGCAAAAATCGTCAATACTTTGATGAAGAAAACCAATAGGAAGTATGTTAGACTAAAATGAGGTCAGAAAGGATGAAATGTCATCTTTTTCATTGAAACTGAAATTTATCACTAAAGGAGAGACTTCCATGTTTCCACAATTAACAACAGACGTACAAGCAGGCGAAGTGCTTGTAGAAATGAACACAACATTAGGTGCTATCAAAATTAAATTGTTCCCGGAACATGCACCAAAAACTGTTGAGAACTTTTTAGGGCATGCTAAATCAGGCTATTATAACGGCATCATTTTCCACCGTGTTATTCAAGATTTCATGATTCAAGGCGGTGACCCAACTGGTACTGGTATGGGTGGAGAATCTATTTGGGGTAATTCTTTCGAGGATGAGTTCTCTGATCAATTATTTAACCTTCGTGGTGCGCTATCAATGGCGAATGCAGGTCCAAACAC
>NZ_DAMDAY010000142.1:1928-5533 GCF_032093475.1 Lysinibacillus sp.
GGTTCTCAGTTCTTTATTGTACAAATGAAGCACCTTCCAAGTGATATGCTTCGTCAATTACAAGGAGCAGGCTTCCCAGAAGAGATTATTGAAGCTTACGCTCAAAACGGTGGTACACCTTGGTTAGACCATAAACACACAGTATTCGGCCATGTTGTAGAAGGTATGGACATTGTAGATAAAATTGCAGATGTAGAAAAGGATTTCCGTGATAAGCCATTAGAAGATGTGAAAATTGAGTCAATTACAGTCTTTGAATAATTCTTATAAGGACGTGTAGAGTATGCAAAATTTAATGTACCAATTTTTATATTTCCCTGAAGATAAATCAGGATATATTCCAGCGGCATTTGAATTTTTAATCATGCTTATTTTATGTATCATCGTGTTTACGCTTTTCCGAAAAATTTCAAAGAAGCAAGAAATGAAATCAAAGGAAATTGAAGCGCGTATCTTAGCAGAGAAGAAAAGTACAAACAACCAACAGAATATTTAATTAAAAAGAATCTGCCTCCACTGGAGACAGATTCTTTTATTTACATTTTTCTTTTAGCCCGACGAACCATGTTTTGTAGCGTTTTAAAGGCAGTGACAAAAACAAGGATTAGGGATAAGCCAATCCCACTTAATGCGGTAATAAAGGCTACCCATTCATACAGTGTATAGCTCCATATACTCTCAAAATCACTGCTATCCTTCCAACCTTCAATGACTAAGTTCATACCGTAAATACCCGACACAACAGTAAATACAGTTAAGATAAACAGTAAATTATTACTGCGATTATCTGATTGATCTTCTTGTGTTCGGTATAAGCTGTTCAATGTTTCTTTCGTTTCCACATAGTGCTCGTTTATACGGAAATACGTTCGCAGCATTTGAGATATTTCTCTGCCTTCTGTTCGAACAATGACTTCTTCAAAATAATAACGAGCAGAAAACTTTGTGATGAGCTCGATTAATTCGTTGACAACCTGTTTATCTTTGCCCCACTTTATTTCACTATATTCATAGGACAGCTTTAAGAGCATCATTTTATAAAAATAATGAATGAACAGATTGTAATAATGGGTACCCATAAATTCCTGAATACTATGAGTACATTTATCAAAAGGCTTATTTGTAATCGTTATTTGTGCCTGTGATGAGGTGATAATATAACTGTTAGGTGCCCATCGTGTATGAGCGTGTTCTTGCACATAATTAGAGATATATTGAGGATTCGTGCTAGATATAAAAGGCTTGCCATCTGGTGTCCTACCATCCACTTGCCCTAATCGAAATAAATGCTCAGGTAAAATTTCTGCTTCTTCCTCAGCTATTAAATAAGCAGATGCTAACATGCGCTCATCCTCAAAAAAAGGTAAGCCTTCGTAGCTATGATCTTGTTGGTGCAGTAGAAAAGGCCGTAAATAGGGGATGAAATGCTTAAATAATAGTTCACTTGTGGATGAACAATGGCCAAATGAAAAAAGATGACTGGCTCCCTTTTCCTCACGCAACTTAGCCTCTAACACTCTAAAATAGTGAATAAAATTCAAAATATCACTAAGATCATTTGGGGTATCTGTCATGCTTGTCCGTACAGTGACAATACCATTCCCAAAGGGACATAGTGTCACATCGATACTCATCACCTCGTAGTCATAATGGCTGCGACTTTCTTGATGTTGTAAGGAACCTTGTATATAGAATGCTTTTGAAAAACGGATAAAATCAGGACTGTCCATTTCGTTTGGAAATAATTTATCCTCTAAAAAGGGATAGAAAAATTGAGCAAGCTCCTCATGGATAATCGTTATATCACCATAAAATGCTTCTTCAAGAGTGGTGTTATTCAACGTGAAAAAGGAAAAGCCTTCTTGTAATAGTACATCACCAATCTTTTCACGATTATTGCTGGAATAGGCAAAAGGAAAAAGGAACGTCATATATGCACGTTTAATCGTTAATGGAGCCAAGCTCATGAAAAACACCTCTCTTTACATCCAATTGATAAGATACTTTTCCACAAAATAATCATTTTAAACATAAAAAGGATATCTACCAAAGTGGAGATATCCCATTCTTTTATTTCTTTATTATTGTTCAAAAGCTTTTTTAAATCGTTTTACACCATCTTGTACGGTTTCAAATGAACAAGCTACATTCATACGGAGGAAGCCTCGGCCTTCTTCACCGTATTTTGTCCCTGGTTCTAAAGCAAGCTTACCTACTTCTAATAAGCGATTCATAAGATCTTTTTCTTCAAGAGCTAGCTCTCTGTAATCAATCCAAATTAAATAAGTGGATTGTGGTTTCGTCACGCGAATGCCTGGAATCTGCTCTAACTCGGCTTTTACATAGTCCATATTGGCAGAAATATATGTGAGTAGTTCATCTAACCAAGCTGAGCCCTCAGTATAAGCGGCATGAAGTGCTACAGAGGCAAACGTATTCAGTGAGCCTTGCCCACTAGCCATATTAATTGCCTCTAGTTGTAAACGTTTTTTCTTATCTGTCACGATCATATAAGAAACTTGAATTCCTGCTAAGTTAAATGTTTTAGTGGGAGCCATACACGTGACAACACGATTAATTTCATCTCCTGCAATTTTTGCTAAAGGTATGTGTTTTTCCCCATTGATCATTAAATCAGCGTGAATTTCATCAGAAATAATGATGACATCGTATTTAGCGCAAAGTCGTACAATTTCTTTTAAAGTTGCTTCATCCCATACATAACCCCCTGGATTGTGAGGATTACATAATATGTAGGCTTTCACATTTTGCGCTAATGCTTGTTCAAACGCTTCAAAATCATAAACATAGGTACCATCTTTTTCAACTAATGGACAGCTTATAACTTCACGACCATTACTTTTCGGTATGTTAAAGAATGGTGGATAAACCGGTGAGGAGATGAGTACTTTGTCGCCAGGGTTAGTGAAAGCTACAATGCTATTGGCTAAAGCAGCGACGACACCATTGCAGAATACGATAGACTCTTTGTCAATATGCCAGTCATGACGAGTATTTTGCCAGTCTACGATTGACTGGATTGCATCTTCGCCAATAAAACTATAACCAAAAACAGTTTGTGCTGCATGTTGCTGTAATGCCTTTGAAACAGCTGCTGGAGCTGCAAAATCCATATCAGCTACCCACATTGGCAAGATATCAGACGCATCATGTAAGCCATAAACTTTTTCCATTGCGTCCCATTTTACGGAATTTGTACAACGACGTTTAATAGTTTGATCAAAAATAGACAAGCAAATCACTCTTTTCTTTTTTATTTACTATGGTATCATACGAGTATGATCAAAGGATAATAGGTGAGTATTTTGGAAAATATAAAAATGAATCAAGCAGCTGTCCATCTGCTAGAGGAGTGGGATCCATTCCACTTAGGTCCAGACCATTATGATACGGAAACAGCAGATGTTGTAGCGGCATTGCAAGGAATTGATGATCCTTCAACTCTTGCAAAAGTAATTCAAGAAACATATGAGCATTCGTTTGAACAATGGATACCGTTTGAAGATTGTGTAGCCATTTCTTATAAACTGATTGCGATTAAATTTGAAGCAAAATGTATTATCTAAAATATTTTGCATTTTTCT
>NZ_DAMDAY010000142.1:5543-11542 GCF_032093475.1 Lysinibacillus sp.
TATAAAAAAGGGGTTGTCATGGGACAACCTCTTTTTTATTGCATATTTGAGGCCACTTCTTATTTAAATAAAGGTAGGATTCCCTGAATGAAAATAATGAATATAGCAATAGGGGAAACGTAACGAATTAACATGAACCAAATAGTAAACATGAAGCTAGATGCAGCCAATTCCTTACGCGAAATATCCTTTGTATAATAATAACCTGCAAAGATAGAAATTAAAAAGGCTCCAATAGGCATGCCTATGCTGTTTGTCATAAAATCAACAAAGTCAAAAATAGAGCGGTCTAAAATTTTTATATCGGATAATATACCAAATGATAGCGCACTTGGAATACCTAAGATGAAAATGATAATGCCGCCAATCCAAGCAATCTTTTTACGCTTTTCAGGTTTGTCTCCAATCGCAATGGCCACAACTATTTCTAACATGGAAATGGAAGAAGTGACTGTAGCAAAAAGTAATAGGATAAAGAAGATTGTTAAGAAAAGACCACCAAGAGGTAACTGCTCGAAGACAGCTGGCAAAATAATAAATACGAGACCCGGCCCTTGATCGGGCGTATAGCCAAGCGCAAATACTGCAGGGAAAATAACAAGACCCGCAAGTAAAGAGATGATAATGTTCATGGATGCAACATTAATCGCAGAGTTACCAATCTTCTCGGTTTTAGACAAGTAGGAGGCATAAGTAATCATTACAGCAATACCTACACTTAGTGAGAAGAATGCTTGTCCTAATGCCATTAAAAACGTTTCAGCGTTAAAGTAAGACCAATCAGGTACAAACATAAATTTAACGCCTTCCATTGCTCCATCTAAAGTTAAGGAGCGTATCACTAACACAATAAAGAAAATGAAGAGTAGAGGCATCATCCATGTGCTTGCTTTTTCGATTCCACCCTTAATACCTGCTGACACAATGACCACTGTTAGCAACATAAATAGTCCTTGTACAAGCACTGCTTCAATTGGGCTGGAAATAATAGTGCCAAATAAATCAGCGTAGTTGATGTCTGAACTAGCATTCGTCAGCTTAAACGAAATGGCGCGTGCTAAGTAGCTTAAAATCCATCCACCAACAACACTATAAAATGATAAAATAAGGCCCGCAATCACCATACCGCCCCAGCCAATTAAATACCAAGGCTTTCCTGGTGCTTGTTCCTTAAATGATGTAACAGCATCTTTTTGTCCTCGTCGACCAATCATAAACTCTGCTATGAGCACTGGTAAGCCAATAAAGAATGTACATAAAATAAATAATAAAATAAAGACACTGCCGCCATTTGTACCTGCCATATAAGGAAATTTCCAAATGGCCCCTAGCCCAATTGCACTTCCTGCAGCAGCTAATATAAACCCAATTTTAGTTGTAAATTGATCTCTCGATGACACGAAAATAAATCCTCCTTATACTAAAGTTTTATTTTACCTCAATATTCGCATAACACAAGCTATTATCAGAATATTGATGATGGCTATTTGTTCATTCCCAGTGGATAGGAACTAGACTGGTAACTTATTAGGAAGGTACTCCTTTTTGAGTAAAAGTTTGTAACAATTGGATGAGAAGTTTCGTTCCATTAACAAAAGGAGGGATCATGTTGACGGAAGCTGAGTTAATAGCGAGGGCACAGCAAGGGGATAAAGATGCTTATATTGAACTTATCCGCATTCATCAACGAACCGTTGAAAAGTTTGCCTTTCAATGTGGTGTACATACAAATGATTTAGCTGATGTTTCACAGGAAGTATTTGTGAAACTGTATCGGTTTTTACATCAATTTAAACAGGATCGATTTACAACGTGGCTTTATAAAATCACTTTAAATGCAACACGTGATTACTATCGGAAGGAACAACGACAGCAGGCAAAAGAGGACAAACTCCATGCTCAGCAACAAAATGCCTATTCATCAGCAGAAGATAATGTACTTTTGTTCGAAGAGGACAGGCATCTACACAGTGCTATTCAAGCTCTTGATGAAAAATACCGTTATCCTCTCGTCTTGTATTATTTCCACGAATTAAAATACGAAGAAATCGCTGAAGTCTTAAATATTTCATTATCTACGGTCAAAGTGCGATTATTACGTGCGAAAGAAAAGCTAAAGGCAGCGTTAATGCAGGAGGGGAGTGTTGAAAATGGATGATAAGCAATTTGAGCAACGTATGGCACTACTGAATAAATCCTATGAGCAAATGGAATCACAGTTAGATCCACAACGAGTTCTTCAGCAAATTGATGCCGAGGATTACGCAAGAGAATCTTTAGAAAGCGTCAATATGGCTCAAAAGCCTTCTGCAAAGTGGCAAAAAACGGCTGTATGGATCGCTAGCATTGCCAGTGTGCTCTTGGTAGGTATTTTAATTTCGTCTTATATGTATCCTTCAGCATTCGTTCAGTCAGATGAAGAAAAGATTGAAAGCAGCTATGAAGAGTGGTTCTCTAGTTTACAAAAGAAGTATCAAGAGAAACGTGAAAAAACACGCATTGAGTTGAATATACCTGAGGATGACTTTAAGAAACTTTCGTTTGTTGAAACGGCGGACTATATATACAATGATAAAGCTAAAAATAAAAAAATAGTGTTAAATAGAATGGCTTATGATTCAAAATATTTAACGCAGTTAGAGCAAAAAATACTAGATAGTTTGCAAACACCTCGAGAAATGATTGAGCGAATTGAGAAGAACAAAAAACCGATGTCATTTGGCGAGTCTAGATATTTCTTTAGCAAATATTACTACCCTACGAAAGGTGTTTTACAATATTATACAAATGAGCTTTCCCACTATAATACGATGTTGTCACAAAAAAAGAACGATTATCCTAAAGAGCTAAATCAGTTAATTGCAACGGCCAAAAAACAATATTTTGAGTTGTCTTATGATGGACAAAACTATAGTTTTAGAACAAATCCCATTTTTATGAAGGATGCACCAGTATCTATTGACCGTCTTCATCCTGATGTATTAGGTTATTTTAAATATTTAGCTATGGGCTCTTTATTCAATGGTGAGGATTTACGATTTTCTGCAGAAGAATCTGCTCGTATTTTAAAGTTATACGAAAGAACATTAGTAAATGACCTATCAACCTCAGGACTCGATAACCAATTGCGAAATTTAAACAAAGAGTTCGAAAATGCCTGGCTTGTATTATTAAAAGGTATTGATGACAAAATGAGATACTCACCCGAACATTTAAAGCTATTAAAGGATACGGCAAATGGGAAGTATGGAGAATCGATGCGCTTGACCGCACAATTCATCCATGAAGAATATAAGGGAAGTGGGAAATCCAAAACACTAGATCAGCTAACAAAACAGGATATCGGGATAGAGCTTTCTCATTTAAGTAATGATGTCTACAGACAATCAGAAGATGGTGCAACAAGTTTGCGTATTGATTTTCGATGGATTTATCAAACTGAATTCCTTTACAATGCCTATATAACAAGTAAAGATGATAGCATTCTAGAATCATTGAACCCAATAAACGTTGTAAGCCTATTCTTATATGCACAAGGTAAAGGTGATCAAGAAACAGCTAAGCAGTTACTATCTCAAGATGTCGATTTAAGTAAAGTGTCTCCATTTGATGGGATGGAACATTTTACAATTCTTTATGCAACAGATGCCTCTCATACAACCATTAAAGCTGGTGTTAAGCCAGAATCAGTTCAACTAATTGGTCAGCCTATAACCTTCCAGTTAGGTACAGTGACTACAGGAAAAGGTGAAAAACGTTGCATCATAACAGCCATTTCCGAGTAAGGAGATTTTTTGCCCCGTTTTTACTCGTATGTTATAATTTAAGCGATATATACGTAGCAAACAAATAGAAAGTGGGCAAAGGTTATGGTAAAAAAATATGAATTAGGAGACGTGTTGACCGGAAAAGTTACAGGTATTCAACCATACGGTGCATTTGTTGCATTAGATGACAATACGCAAGGCCTTGTGCATATTTCGGAAATAACATACGGCTTTGTGAAGGACGTTAGTGAATTTTTAGCTGTTGGGCAAGAAGTAGAGGTTAAGATACTTGAAATCGATGAAGAGGCCGAAAAGATAAGTTTATCGATGAGAGCGCTACAGGATCGCCCAGCAACAGTAAGAAAAAAAGATGCACCACCACGCAAATCATTGCAGGACCGTGTAGATGAATCGGATGCAAATGGTTTTAATTCCTTAAAAGATAAATTACAGGACTGGATTGAACAATCTGGTCAATAAGAAAACGAGGATGCTTTCGAATGAAGGTATCCTCGTTTTTTTACTATTGTTTTTTTAGTTTGCGAATTCGATATTGTAGGTTTTGTCGGCTCATTCCAAGCGCATTTGCTGCCTTTGTAATATTGCCCTCATATAAATTTAAGACATTTTGCACATAATATGATTCGGCTTCACGCAAATAAGCATCAAGTGGCATGACATTATGATTTTGATGAAACATAAAGAACTCGGGCTCACGATTATTTGTGTCTTGCTGTTGTACTTTGAAGCGGAAATGTAAAGGCAATAAATCTGAAGTAACAGTGGACTCAGTTGTCATAAAGGACACAATTTCATCGAGTAGTAGCTCAAGTTCCTTTAAATTGCCTGGCCAATCATATTGTAAAAATAATTCTTGTACATCTGGTGCAAGTTCAGTGACTTGTGAGGCAAATCGTTCTCGATGTCGACTAAAATAATCTTCGACAAATGGAAGAATATCTTCTTTTCGATCCGTTAAATTAGGAATGGTAATAGCCATTGTTGCAAAGAAATAATAAAGAGACTTTGACAGCTTTTTCTCGGCAATCAATGTAATAGGGTCACTACCTACACTTCCAATCAGCATATATTTGGACTGGGGAAGCGATTGTAGTATATCTAACAGCTGCTCTTGAATGTCTAAGCTCAGAAAATCTATGCGGTCAAAGAAAAAGGTATACTCTTTATCTTCTTCTAAAAGCTGTTGTAATTTATCAAGAACCGATTGAGCTGAGCGGCGACTAACGAGTGTTACGAAGGCGTCAGGATCCGGAGAAGCAGCATGGTGAATACCTTCAGCAACTAAATCTTTCCCAGTGCCCGATTCGCCAATTAATAAGACAGGTAATTTTACGGCAGCAGCTTTTTTAGCGTTCTCGATCACCTGCTTCATTGCTTCAGAGTCAGCTTTTATCATATCAAATGTTAGGGGTTCATCGTAACGACGAAGGGGTTGATAAACAAGCTTTTCCAAAGAAGTAATATCACGAGCAAATTCGATTGCTCCAATCAGCTTACCTTCAACAAAAAGTGGAAAAGTATCATTGATTGTTGTAATTTCATGGCCATTTTTATTCCAATAGGATTGTTTTACATTGATTTCTTTTTTTCCTGTTTGTAAAACACGCATTAATGTACTTTCGTGTTGACGGAAGGAAAACATTTCAATAATCGAACGATCTGCAAGTTCATCAAAATGAAACCCTTCAATTTCTTTCATTTTTGTGTTGTAAATAATTGTTTTACCAGATAGGTCTACTGCATGAATACCAACGGATACATTTGTTGCAATAAACTCATAAAAAGGTAGTAAAGGTTCAGAATTTTTCATAAAAAAGTGCACCTCAAAAATTTTTTACTTGAAATATGCAACGAAATTTTGCATTATAATAAGTGTAAGAATATTTTATACGCAAAGATATTTTGCGTCAATGTTTTTTGCATACCCAAATAGATCTCACAAGGGAGGATTAAGTATGATTCCATACAAACACGAACCATTCACAGATTTTTCACAAGAGGCAAACTACAATGCTTATGTAGAGGCTTTAAATAAAGTTGAAGGTTACTTAGGTCAAGACTATCCACTAATTATCGGTGGCGAACGCATTACAACTGAAGATAAAATCGTTTCGTACAATCCTGCAAAGAAAACAGAAGTAATTGGTCGCGTTTCAAAAGCGAGCAAAGATTTAGCTGAAAAAGCGATGCAAGCAGCAGATGAAACATTTA
>NZ_DAMDAY010000143.1:0-837 GCF_032093475.1 Lysinibacillus sp.
GTGGTGTATCCGCTCAAAAAGAAAAGAAAGCGCTCCAAGGAGACAGGTAACCGCTCCAAAAGTAAGGGAAAGCGCTCTAAGGAGACAGGTCTCCGCTCGAAAGTAAGGAGAAGCGCTCCAAAGAGTGGTGTATCCGCTCATAAAGTAAGGAAAGCGCTCCAAGGAGACAGGTAACCGCTCCAAAAGTAAGAGAAAGCGCTCCAAGGAGACAGGTAACCGCTCATAAAGTGAAGGAAAGCGCTCCAAAGAGACAGGTAACCGCTCGAAAAGTAAGGAGAAGCGCTCCAAGGGGTGGTGTATTCGCTCATAAAGTGAGGGAAAGCGCTCCAAAGAGACAGGTATCCGCTCCAAAAGCAAATGTCCCCGCTCTAAAAGAACAAACAAAGTTATCATCAGATATAATGGAATTTCTCCATCTAATACTATATAAAAACACAGAACCCGTTCACTCAATAAAGTGAAGAATTAAAGCTCTTTACTAGGACGGTCTTCCGCAAACTGTTAGCAATCACTACGCCTAAAAGAGCACCAATAGTACTGGATGTTAAAAAGGCTGGCATGAAGAATAAGGCAGCTACGGAGGTCCCCATTAGTAAATTTGCATAAGGTACAGCGATCAGTGAAGCAAGAATTCCTGTTCCAATGATTTCGCCAATGCCAGCTAACCACATTTTACTGCTGTATTTATAAGCGAGAGCAGCACATAATGCGCCAATAACACTGCCAGGGATCGCTAATAATGATCCTGTCCCTGTAAGGATTCGAATGATGGCAGTAACAAAGGCAATTAGGACTGTAGGAACTGGCCCTAATAGAATTGCACCTACCACGTTAATT
>NZ_DAMDAY010000143.1:847-10848 GCF_032093475.1 Lysinibacillus sp.
GATGGGAAAGGCACGTGCAATTCCTGTCGGGATGGAGACAAAGGTAGAGCCTGCTACGGCAATAGCTACTAATAAAGCCATGACCGTTAATTTACGAATTGACATCAAGTTCACTCCTTTTGATAAAGTTTCACTAGGGAAATAAAAAGGCCGCTACCTAAAAACAATAGGAAGCGGCCTCGCGTATACAATGATAATAGCAAGTAGCGCCACTTCCCTCCGCTAGTATGAACTAGATCAGGTTCAAAGGGTCCGTATCTAAACATATACGTCTCAGCCTTTTAAAGACTCCCCTAGTGGTTAATTTTATTTAATTAGTTGACCAACATTAATGTAACATACTGCTAAAAATAGTCAATGATTTTTCAGACTACTTTGTATCTGGATGCATTAAATGAGGTGCTTTTTTCAATGTCCAGACAAGCGCAAGGAAGAAACATGCTAATAATATGATGGAGCCAAAAATATACGGGCTGTTCATATTCCAGTCGAATAATAGACCTGCTAATGCTGGTCCAATCATATTACCAAGACTCATATAAGCATTATTCAAGCCTGCAGCAAATCCCTGTTCTTTCTCTGCAAGCTTTGAGATTAGCGTATTAACAGCTGGTCGAATTAGTGTTGTTGCTGTAGAGAAAATAGTTGCTACAACTAATATAAGGGCAAAGCCAGAAACGAATAATATTAAGAAAATAGCAACGGATGCAATAAATAAATTGACTAATACGACTCTCATTTCACCAAAACGATTAAATAGTGGTGTAATAATAAACATTTGTACAATGACCCCAAAAGCACCACCGACAACTAAAATAATCGCGATATCTACGGGTGTGTAATTAAACTTTTCTGTCACGAATAAGGACAAAGTCGTTTGGAAATTAGCAATGCCGAACGAGAACACGAGCATAATTATTAGCATAACAAAATAAGGCATATGTATGGAACGAGCCATTTGCTTCGCCAGATTGTCTTGCTTTTGTTTCTGCTGAGCAGTGTTTGGTTTGGTAGAAGGTAATAAAAAGTAAGATAAAATAGATGCTACAATGGCAGCAGCTCCAGCTGTGAAAAATGGGAAGTGTAAGCTTACCTTTGCCAAAAAGCCACCAATACCAGGTCCTATCATAAAACCGAGAGACATAGCAGCACCTAACATACCCATTCCTTTCCCACGTTCTTCATAGGTTGTGACGTCTGCTACAAAAGCCATAATAGGAGGTGCAACAAATGCAGAACCAAGACCACCTAAAAAGCGTGCTAGAAAGAGCATCCATACGTCTGTAGCAAGGCCAAAGCCGATTTGTGCAAGACCTGTCACGATAAGACCGAAAATAATTAAATTTTTTCGACCATACTGATCCGAAAGATTCCCAGCAATTGGAGAAAATACGAATTGAGCTAAGGCGAACGTTGCAATAAGCATACCTAGAACTTGTCCTGCTGCACCGAATATTTTTAAGTACTCAGGCATGACAGGAATAATAATCCCAATACTCCCCATTGCGATAAACATGTTAAACATTAAAATATACAAAGCCGCCTTATTGGACTTCTGCTGGGTCATCGAATAAACCCCCTTTTTTTGTAATCAAATATAGTACAGTCTATCATAAAGAATTATCGCTTGGCTATTAGTTAAGATTATTGAAGTGGTTCGATATTTAGAATGGTTTTCCACAAAAGTTTTCTTCTTAGGTTATTTAAGAGACATGTGATGCTATATTTCTAAGTTTTAAATAATAACTTATTCATTTGACAATTGCATGATAGAAGGGGTATGTGAAAAATCGGTGGAATGTGGTCATATACTAAAGTTTCTGTGACAGAAAGAGCTGAATTGCTTTTCAACTATAATGAATATGCATGCAGATAAAAACTAGCGAATTGGTTTGTGAACCAATTCGCTAGTTTAAATTATCGTATACTCATTTTAAATTCTAAAAACAATTCATTATATTTTCCTAAATAGTCTGGCCCTAAGTTTTTATAGACCTCTAATGTTTCTCGTTGTTCCTCTGAAGGGTAATAGCGTTCATCAGAAACAACTTCTTCATCCATTAAGTCCATCGCTGCAATATTAGGCGTAGAATAGCCCACATAATCGGCATTTTGAGCACCAGATTCAGCACTTAGCATAAAGTTGATAAAGGCATGGGCACCATCGATATTTTTCGATGTTTTGGGAATAACCATATTATCGAACCATAAATTCGAACCTTCGTCAGGTACAGCAAAATCTAGTTCCTCATTTTCATACATCATATCGGCTGCTTGCCCAGACCAAGTGAGGGCTACAGATGCCTCATTATTGATCATTAAAGGTGTAATTTCATCACCAATAATAGCTTTTACATTGGGTGCTAGTGTGATTAACTTATCAGTCGCTTCACGTAGTTCGTGATTATCTAATGAGTTCAGTGAATAGCCTAGACTGTTTAAGCCCATTCCAATGACTTCACGAGCACCGTCTACTAAAAAGACTTTACGCTTTAATGAAGGATCCCATAAATCTTCCCAAGAAGAGAAATCTAAATTACCAACAAGACTCGGATTATAAACAATGCCTACTGTTCCCCAGAAATAAGGAACGGAATATTTATTGTCATCATCGAATGGTAAATCTAAGAAGTAAGGATCGATATTTTTTAAGTTAGGGATTTTCGTTTTATCTAAAGGAATCAATAAATTTTCTTCCTTCATTTTTTCAATCATATATTCAGAAGGGACAGCAATATCGTAAGCTGTTCCGCCCTGTTGAATTTTTGTCATCATGGCCTCATTGGAGTCGAACGTTTCATAGATGACATGAATACCTGTTTCTTTTTCAAATTGCTTTAATAGGTCAGGGTCGATATATTCTCCCCAGTTAAAGATCGTTAAAGTGTTTTTTCCACTTTTACCGCCACCTGCACTTAAGGCGTCCGCCGCATAGAATAAAAGGGCTGAAACAACAAGAATGGCGATGGTTGCTTGAATTAAAGACTTCATCGTTGCCCCTCCATTCTTTTACTTGTACGACTTGTAATGAAATAATACCCTACGACGATTAAAACAGTAACAAAGAATACTAAACCAGAAATAGCATTAACCGTTAGAGAAATTCCTGCACGCGCCATTGAGTAGATTTCAACCGATAATGTACTGAAGCCATTACCAGTAACGAAAAATGTCACGGCAAAATCATCTAATGAATAAGTAAGAGCTAGGAAGAAGCCTGCAAAAATACCTGGTTGAATATAAGGTAAAATAACACGCATCATGACATCCTTTTTTGTTGCCCCTAAATCTAATGCTGCATCAATTAATGATTTATTCATTTCAAGTAGTTTAGGTAGAACCATTAATACAACAATCGGTACACTAAATGCGACATGTGCTAATAAAACAGAAGCAAAACCTAATTTAATGCCAACCATTGTAAATAAAATTAAGAAGCTTGCCCCGATAATAACGTCTGGGCTGACAATTAAGACATTGTTTAACGATAGTAAAGTATTGCGCATTTTTGAGTCTTTGACTGTGACAATACCAATGGCCCCGAGCGTCCCAATAATAGTAGAAATTAAAGCAGAAAGTAATGCAACAATTACAGTATTAATTAAAATAACGAGTAGACGTGAATCCTCAAAAACGGCCTGATAATGCTCTAATGTAAAGGATTCGAAATTATTCATGGAACCGCCACTATTGAATGAGTAAAAGATTAAATAGAAGATTGGTGCATACAGAACGATAAAAACAATCGTTAAATAGACTTTGGCTGATGTAGATAGTTTGTTCATCGTACGCGACCTCCTTTATCTTTTTGTCCCGTAATTAGCATAATGATTACCATGAATAAAATTAAAAACACAGCAATAGTTGAACCCATGCCCCAATTTTGTGTCACAAGGAATTGCTGTTCAATCGCTGTACCAAGTGTAATAACACGGTTCCCAGCAATTAATCGCGTAATCATGAACAGTGATAGAGCAGGAATAAAGACGACTTGAATCCCAGATTTAACGCCATCCATTGTCAGTGGTAAAACAACACGACGGAAGGTAGTAAAGGCAGATGCTCCTAAATCACGGGATGCATAAATAAGTGTTGGGTTTAAACGATCTAGCGAGTTGAAGATCGGTAAAATCATAAATGGAATAAAAATATAGACTGACACAAAGACAAAGCTAATATCCGTAAAGAGCATTTGCTTTGGATCGAAGCCAAAAACTTCGATAAATGCATTAATTGGTCCGTATAAACCAAAGATACCGATAAAGGCATATGTTTTTAACAATAGATTAATCCATGAAGGAATAATAATTAGCAGTAGCCAAAGTTGCTTATGCTTTGTTTTCGTTAGAAAATATGCAGTTGGGTATGAAATTACTAAAGTAAAGAATGTAATTAAAAATGCATACCAAAACGAACTCAATGTCATCTTTAAATAAACAGAAGTAAAGAACGCTTTATAGTTATCGAGCGTGAAATTGCCATGTAAATCGAGTAGGGAGTAATAAACAACGAGTGCAATTGGCGCGATAACGAAAAAGGCAATCCATAAGACATATGGAAATAACGCTGATTTCGATGTCTTAGTTTGCATCTTCGTCGTCTCCATATGACTCTAATCGTTTATCGAACTCTTCCTCTGTTTCGTTTAAACGCATTACATGAATCGCCTCAGGATCAAAGTCTAAGCCGATTTCTGTCCCTACTTCTGCTTTTTTCAATGAATGAACTAACCATTCATTGCCATCCTTGTCGTACGTAGATAATTCATAATGAACGCCACGGAATAGTTGAGTATCCACTTTTACGACAAGTTTGCCTCTTTCAATTGTTGTCATTTCTAAATCTTCTGGACGAATGACAATATCAATTTTTTCATTTGGCTTCATCCCTTGGTCGACACATTCGAAAATTTTGCCAGTAAACTCCACTTTGAAATCTTCAATCATTACACCAGGCACAATATTAGATTCACCAATAAAATCAGCTACGAAGCGATTAATTGGTTCATCATAAATATCTACTGGTGTACCAGATTGCTGAATTTCCCCTTCACTTAAGACAAAAATTTCATCACTCATCGCTAGTGCTTCTTCTTGATCGTGAGTGACAAATACAAAGGTTTTACCAAGACGTTGCTGCAATTCACGTAATTCATATTGCATTTCAGTACGTAGCTTTAAGTCTAATGCTGACAATGGTTCATCCAGTAAAATGACTTCAGGATCATTGACAATGGCACGTGCAATCGCCACACGTTGACGTTGACCACCAGACATCTCGGAGATTTCTCGGTTGCCGTAGCCTGCTAAATTGACAAATTTCAGGGCTTCAGCGACACGTTCTTTTATTTCAGTTTCAGGCAGCTTCTTAATGCGTAGTCCAAATGCAACATTTTCAAAAACGTTTAAATGCGGAAACAGAGCATAATCTTGAAAAACCGTATTGACCTGACGTTCATTGGCAGGCACTGCATTAATTTTTTTATCGTGGAAAAACACATCACCTGTTGTTGGTTCTGTAAAACCTGCAATAATACGTAAAATCGTTGTTTTCCCGCAACCAGATGGACCAAGCAGTGTATAAAATTTACCTTTTTCAAGCTCTAAGTTAATATTTTTTAAGACGACAGTACCGTCACTATAGGCCTTTGAAACATTTTCAAAGCGGATAATTGAATTCGTTGTCATTGATGTGCCTCCTTAGCTATAAATATGAATCCGTTGCAACGAGTAAAATTTTCGTTTCTGCAGCGTGAGCATTAAAAATTTGATGATGGTCTGTCGCGTCAAAATAAAGGGCATTACCTTCACTTGCGATATACTGTTCATTCCCTAAAACGAGACGAATACGCCCTTTGACCACATAAATAAAAGTTTCTGAGAGCGATGGCTCAAACTGTTTAAACTCACCATTAGCAGCAAACGTTAAGAAAATGGGCTCCATTTCTTTCTCATTGGATGTGGGGATCAGCCATTGAATTTCATATTTTTTTTCTTCATCTGTATAGGTAGATTGATCTTCCTCTGTATAAACAACCTTCTGTTCAGGTGATTCATCATCAAAAAAGTCCTTAGGTGTTGACCCTAAAACTTCTAAAATCGAAAATAATGTTTCAATAGAAGGTGAGTTCAAATCACGTTCTAATTGGGATATATATCCTTTGCTTAAATCTGTACGTTCTCCAAGTTCCTCTTGGGTAAGACCCTTTTTTAAACGAAGCGCTTTAATTTTTGCTCCTATTTGCATCTTTTCCCTCCTAGAAGAAGTTTAGCAATCATAAACTTTAGAAATATGAAGTTTACTTTAACGAAACTTTTAGTTTACTAAAACCATTACAATTATACATAATAATTAAAAATTTGCAATCGTTTTTGGTGAAAAAAATGGCTACTATTTGTAAAAAAATTAGGCATAAAAATTAAGGAGAAAATTTTTGTATAGAGTAGAATAATATTGTTAAAAATAGCTAATAGATAAGCGGTAGTAGAAATTCCAACTGTGTATTTGACGAATTTTTGTCAATCCACTTTAATCGTACAAACAGGCGGAGTTTACTTGTTTGAAAAACAACGATTACTCTGCTATCGTAGTAGACGAGTTCGCTTGTGCGAATGGAACATATAATCTACATATTTATTCGGAGGGATTTATTATGGCAGAACGCATGGTAGGTAAACAAGCACCTGACTTTACAATGGAAGCAGTACTTCCAGACAAATCATTTGGAAAAGTATCTTTAGAAGATATTAAATCACAAGATAAATGGACAGTTCTTTTCTTCTATCCAATGGACTTCACATTCGTTTGTCCAACAGAAATCACTGCAATGAGCGATCGTTATGACGAGTTCGAAGACTTAGATGCAGAAGTAATCGGTGTTTCTACTGATACAATCCACACTCACTTAGCATGGATTAACACAGACCGTACGCAAAATGGTCTTGGAGAATTAAAATATCCATTAGCTGCTGATACTAACCACCAAGTATCTAAAGAATACGGTGTATTAATTGAAGAAGAAGGTATTGCACTACGTGGTTTATTCATCATTAACCCAGAAGGCGAATTAAAATACCAAACAGTATTCGATAACAACATCGGTCGTGATGTTGATGAAACATTACGTGTACTGCAAGCATTACAAACAGGCGGCCTTTGCCCAGCAAACTGGCGTCCAGGTCAAGCAACTCTATAATCAAAACAGAGTCCAGCTATTAGTTAACAAATTAAGAGTCCCCACGACAAGCTTGTGGGGACTTTTAACTGAATTTTTGTGTTTAGGAAGGTTTATAGACCGTTATTTATCTATCCGAAAACAATGTATATATTAGAGGAGGATTTCTTATGAAACTTCGTGAACAAATGCCCGAACTAGTAGGCGCAACAACATGGTTAAATGGTGAAGTATCAAAAGCTGATTTAGTTGGCGCAAAACCAACATTAATCCACTTCTGGTCAGTAAGCTGCCATTTATGTAAAGAGGCAATGCCAGATGTTAACAATTTCCGCGATCAATATAAAGATGAATTAAATGTTGTAGCAGTACATATGCCACGTTCTGAGGCAGATACTGACTTAGACACAATTAAAGCGGTAGCTGCAGAGCATGATATTGTACAGCCTATCTTTGTAGATAGTGAAATGAAACTAACAGATGCTTTTGAAAACCAATATGTACCAGCATATTTTGTGTTCGATAAAGATGGTCAGCTTCGTCATATGCAAGCTGGTGGTAGCGGTATGAAAATGCTAGAAAAACGTGTAAACCGCGTACTAGATGAGATGCGTAACGCTGAATAATAAAATATGGGGAGACGGGGATCTAGATCAGGTCCTCGTCTTTTTTCATTGTCCTCTATTGTCGAATCGTTCTCGTTTTGACAATACATATCGCAGAGAATACGCTACAATGGTGTTATAGTAGTTTTCGGAGGGATTTTTTATGATGAAAAAAGAGTTTGCGGTCATAGGGCTTGGACGATTTGGTGGAAGTATTGTTCGTGAATTAATGAGTCAGGGCGCACAAGTAATGGCGATTGACCATTCTTCAGAGCGTGTAGACGAATTTGCTTCTATTGCTACTCAAGCTGTCATTGCAGATTCAACAGATGAATCGGTACTGAATTCACTAGGTATCCGAAATTTTGAGCATGTGATTGTAGCAATAGGTGAAGATATTCAAGCGAGTATATTAACAACAATCATATTAAAGGAGATTGGTGTTGAGCAAATTACGGTGAAGGCTCAAAACGATTATCATGAAAAGGTTTTGCGTAAAATTGGTGCTGATTTTGTTGTCCATCCAGAGCGAGATATGGGTATTCGTATTGCCAACAATATGTTATCGAATACAGTGCTAGATTATTTAGAGCTATCAGATGAACACTCTATTATGGAATTGAAGGCAAATGACGCAATCGCGGGATACTCTATTATGGATTTAGATATTCGTGCGAAGTATGGCATTAACATTGTGGGTCTTAAACGTGGTGCTGATATTATTGTATCGCCTCAGGCAAGTGATAAGATTTTATTAGGGGATATCATGCTTGTGATTGGTGCCGATGTGGATATAAATCGATTTGTTAAAAAGGCATTGAATGGGTAAGAGAATGACGAAACGAAGATGGAGACTTGTCATATTTGCAGCAATTATATTAATTGGTGCCTTTACGATGCAATATAGAGAAAAAAATGAAGATGAGGCTATCTCCCAGATTTTAGATCATGCAAACGAAATTGACGCCATTGAATTAATACAGGGGAAAAAGACTTTATTTCAGGCTACCAACGATGAAGCAAGAGACTTTATTGAGGATTATCCATTAAGCCATGTCAGAGACCTTTCTAAAAAAGAAAGAACCATTTTTGAAGAACAACCAGCTTATCATATTGTTTATAAAATAAAGGATAAGCCACTCTATGAGGTCGATCTATTAAAAGTTGCCATTAGTTCAGAATTAGATGAAGAATTGCAAGAAATGGTCTTCACCATTGGTGATGGACAATATTTGATCTATTGGGCCAAAGAGAAAAAAGCACTCGAACAATCAACCAAAACACAACGTTTACTTGAACGGTACGGACAATAATTACTAGGTAGTGATACAGCATTTAGTGCTAATCACTACCTTTTTACATACCTTAAAGTAATATTTGGAAAAAATGTTTGATTTCTGGCTGATCATTGCATTACACTTTGACATAAAGAAGGGGAGAAGAAAAATGAAGTTTAAAACAAATAATTGTGTCATTGAACGATTACAACCGCATCACTACAAAGATATTCACACGCTATACTCCAATACACAAGTTAGAACCTATCTTGGAGGTGTTCCTGATGATAGCTATATTGAGGCTTCCTTTAAGGGCATGGTGGAAGCACCATTTCCTAATACATATTTTTATATTACCTTAAGGACGACAGGTGAATTTATAGGTCTTGTCTCAATCGATGAATATCATGATAAGGATTTATATGAGCTATCCTATCAATTTTTACCTCAGTATTGGGGGAGGGGGTTGGCGTTTGAGGTTCTTACTGAAGTGATTGAGGAGGGTATGAATTGTCTGAATATACCATCTATTGTGGCGGAAACACAAACAGCTAACAAGGCATCTTGTCTCTTACTCGAAAAGTTAGGAATGCAAAAAGTCCAGGTATTAGAACGATTTGGTCATGAACAAGCAGTATATGAATTACGAAAAAACAAGGAGATATCTAGACAAATAATAGCGCTATCTGGTGGAGGTTTTTCACAAAATTTTCCTTCATTTATCGATGATTATATTTTACGGCAATGTAAATCAAATGAACGACTCAATATTTGTTTTATTCCGACGGCAAGTAATGATGCTCAGGGATATATCGACAGGTTTTATTCAGCGTTTCAGCATTGTGAAGCAACTCATATTTTGCAAAATGATATGCGTGATAAAAACATTCGGGAAAGAATCCTTGCCCAACATATTATTTATGTAGGTGGGGGCAATACAAGTTT
>NZ_DAMDAY010000144.1:0-10776 GCF_032093475.1 Lysinibacillus sp.
TACCCCAGCGTTTCACGCGTAGAGCAAACCACCAGTTAGACTGGTGGTTCTGATTGTGCATAATGAAATCTTTCGACCGATTCTATTTTTGAAAGAGTACTAATGTTATATCGTATAGAGGAGCAAAAAAGAAATAAACACAACTTTTCTCACATAGAAAACATACTCTATAATAAAAATATGTTGTAATTTTCAGAAATATTGACGAAAGCTCAATGATTTAAAATGGATAGAGAACGCATAATAACCTAATATTGTCATTAGTCAGAAAAATGTTAAAATCGTCTTGACGAACATATTAGTTTTATAGTAGTATCTAAATATCAATTAAATAAACAAACCTCACGAATGTTACCAGTGAGGTAGAGGCGCGGTATTTATTAGTTCATTGTTGAGTACAAGCAAGCGAAGACGCAATGAAGAAGGAAATATCGCCGAAGTATAAAAGGAGCTCGTACTTTTATGCTGGGTCTGCAGTGAATAAGTGCAGGACTGTCCTAGTAAATTGATTTCCAGGTTTACTAGGTTGTGCTATCTCGGAAATATGGAAATAATAGTGAGGATTTGGGCAACTGTCATAAAAGGTAAGACCTAAGTTCAATAAACTTAGGTCTTTTTTAGTACAGTTGTCTTATTTTTTTACAGAAAAGGGGAGTTTTTCATGAAAAGAAAATGGTTGTTAGTAATGATCTCTATCATGACAGCAATTGTGCTAGCTGCATGTGGCACTAGCGACAAAAAAGACGGCGGTTCAGGTGATGCTGGCGCGGACAAGGAAGAAGGCGGCGGTGAATTCCGCATTGGAATGGAGGCTGGCTACCCACCATTCAACTGGACACAGCAGGACGATGCTAATGGCGCGGTAAAAATTGCTGATAATGCAGAGTATGCAGGCGGCTATGATGTACAAATGGCGAAAAAAATCGCTGAAGGCTTAGGCAAAGAGCTAGTTATCGTAAAAATGGAATGGGACGGCTTAGTACCAGCGCTACAATCAAACAAAATTGATGCAATCATTGCGGGTATGTCACCAACAGAAGAACGTAAGAAAACAATCGACTTTACTGAAAACTACTACACGTCGGATTTCGTAATGGTGATTAAAAAGGGTAGCAAATATGAAGGGGCAAAATCAATTCAAGATTTCTCTGGTGCAAAAATTACATCCCAATTAAATACATCGAACTACACAGTTATTGATCAAATTAAAGGTGTAGACAAACAAACTGCTATGGAAAGCTTCCCGGCAATGCGTGTCGCTTTAGAGGCTGGCAAAATTGATGGTTATGTAGCAGAACGTCCAGAAGGAATTTCCGCTGCAGCAGCGAACGATAAGTTCACATATGTTGCATTTGAAGAAGGCTTTGATACAGATCTTTCTAACACTTCAATTGCTGTAGGTTTACGCAAAGAAGATGCAAATCGTGAAAAAATTAACGAAATATTAAAAGGTATTACAGAGGACGATCGTCAAGCCATTATGGAAGAAGCGATTAAGAATCAACCAGCAGCACAATAATGACAAGGCACGGACTAGTTGCTGGTCCGTGCATGATCATTTCATCATTATCAAAATGAGAACCTCTCTACATAATGATAATGTCCTAGCGTGACAAATCATAGAATGGTAGAAAGAGCTAGGACACGAAAAAGATAAGCAAGCAACATGACATTGTAAGGAGGAACATCATGAGTCTTGAATGGATAATTTCAATTATTGAAAACAACTGGCAAATGTTTTTACGAGGTGCGTATTATACGTTACTGATTTCGATTATTAGTACAATTATTGGTGCATTCATCGGATTTTTCATCGGAATTATGCATACGATTCCAGTTCGTAAAAAAGGAATAAAATTTTATAGCCTGAAGCTTATTAATTTTATCCTAACATGCTATGTTGAATTTTTCCGTGGTACACCAATGATTGTACAGGCTATGGTTGTCTACTACGGATTAGATATCGCGTTTGGAATTGACATGCATTTTATCACAGCAGGTATTTTAGTCGTTTCTCTTAATACAGGGGCATACATGGCAGAGATTGTGCGTGGTGGGATTGTATCGATTGATAATGGTCAATACGAGGCAGCATCAGCGATTGGGATGAATCACTTCCAAATCATGCTTCACGTAGTCCTGCCGCAAGTAGCACGTAACGTTTTACCAGCAACAGGTAACCAACTAATTATGAATATTAAAGATACAGCCGTATTAAATGTCATCGGCGTAACAGAGTTATTCTTCCAAACAAAATCAATTTCAGGTAACAACTTCCGTTATTTTGAATCGTTCTTTGTCGCATGTGTTCTTTATTTCATTATGACATTTACCGCATCTCGCATCCTTCTATATGTTGAAAAACGTTTGGATGGACCGGATGCCTATCAAAAAGAACAAAAAGAAGCAGTATAGGGGGACGCACAAATGGCAGTCATTAAAATCGAACATTTAAGTAAATCATTTGGACGTAACCAAGTGTTAAAAGATGTGAATTTCCAAGTGGAAAAAGGCGAGGTTGTTTGTTTAATTGGTTCCTCTGGTTCTGGTAAGTCTACACTACTTCGTTGCATAAATTTATTAGAAACACCAAGTGGCGGGCAAATAATTTATCAGGGAGAAGACATCCTAGATGAAAAGCACAATATCCAAGAATATCGTACCCATCTAGGAATGGTATTCCAGCAGTTCAATTTATTTAATAATCATAATGTGTTAAGTAATTGCACAGTCGGCCAAATCAAAGTACTTAAGCGCTCGAAGAAAGAAGCGGAAGAAACAGCGCTGAAATATTTGAAGATCGTAGGTATGGATCAATATGTAAACGCTAAGCCACGTCAGCTTTCAGGCGGACAAAAGCAACGTGTAGCAATTGCTCGAGCACTGTCTATGAATCCCGAAGTAATGCTATTTGATGAACCGACATCAGCACTGGACCCAGAAATGGTAGGAGAGGTGCTGAAGGTTATGCGACAATTAGCAGACGCAGGGAATACAATGTTAATTGTGACACATGAAATGGAGTTTGCAAAAGAAGTGGCAGATCGTGTCGTCTTTATGGATAAAGGTGTGATTGTGGAAGAAGGCCCACCATCACAAGTATTAGTCAATCCACAACATGAACGTACGAAAGAGTTTTTAAAACGTACTTTAAAATAAGCACAAAAAAGTGAGTCCATTATTTTGGACTCACTTATTTTCTAGAATTCCATTCTGCATAGAGCACAAAGCAGATTGCGAATGCTACAGCAATGATAAAAAACCATTGCGGTACACCACCAAAACTCATGAGAACACCCCGAATTTCATTTTTTTTTGGATAGAATAGGTATAGTATTTCTTTTTTCTCCACAAAAGACCCAAAATATTATAAAATAAGCAATAGACATTAGCTTTTGCTAGTAAAGAGAGGTAGAGAGAATATGTTACATTTAAAATGGAAAGATGCGCCAACATTACGAACGGTTACCTGCAAACATACAAATGCATCGAAATACTTAGTGTCCAACGTCTTAACAGTAGGTAAAGAATATGAAGTAAAAAACGAAACAGAAGAATTCATTTTTATTATCGACAACACAGGTAATGTCGGCGGCTATTATAAGGATTATTTCGAATAAATAAAAACAGGGTGGTTCAGAGCATTTGCTGAGCCACCCATTTTTTAATCTCGCTGATAGCCTTGAGCACCCGCTACATCTTGCAGCTGTTGTTTCTCTTGTTCGGTTGCCGTATGCAAAGCAAAGACATCCTTAATTGCTGTTTGTAATTCATGCTGTGTTTCTTTAAATTTTGAAACTTGCTGTTCAAAAGATGGACTTGTAAAACGATCATGTGTCTTTGATAACCGTTCCTCTAGTCGGGCATAGTGCTGATCCATATGCATCGATAGCATCATTGCCAGTTGGTTTTTCCATAGCGGAATTAGCGTAACAATTGAGAACTCAATTTTTTCGGCTAACGTTTGATTAGCTTGTTGAATCATCCGTATCTGAGGAGCCGTTTGCAGGGCTACTTGCTGAGATACTTGTAAATCATAAATACGTTGGTCCAATCGTTCAATTTGCGCAGCAAAATCATTGAGCTGCTGAATAGCGAGCGGCTGTTTGCTTGCTTGGACACTCATTATTTGTGCTGGTAGCTCTACTTCAATAGCTTGTTGTTTTTTCATTTGACCTGCTGCAATGGCAGTAGCCAGTTCCTCAAAAAATCCTCGATTATGGTTATAAAGTGCTTCTAAGTTTTCCACATCTTTAATCAGCTGGAGCTGTGCACGTTCTAGTTGAACACCAATACGTTCTACCTGAATACTAATACGCTCAAATTCTGTTAACGTTTGCTTGACCGAGGGCTCTGTTTTACCAAACATTTTTTTGAAGAACGTTTGCTTCTTTGGCTCTAAAGCTGTTGGGTCTACTCGATCTAGTGTCTGCATTAAGGAATCAAGCATTTGCCCAATTTTAGTAACGTCCTTTTGCTTCACCTGTGCAAGCATTCGATCCGCAAATTGAGATAAGGCTCGCTGCGAATCTTGCCCAAGAGATAGCAATGATTCAAAATCAGTTAAATCGATTTGACTGGCATATAGTAATGCACGACTTTGTGCAAGAGGCGATAGCGTTTCATATGTCGCCATCGCCTCATTTTGTGGAGTTGTTTCTAAGTAGGATTGGACTAGTGGAGAAAGTCCAGGTATGGTATTAAGTTGAAATGCGTGTTCATTAGCCGTCATTTATCATCGCCTCGCCAGTCCAATTGTTCTCTACGTCTTAAATTGGAGCGATTTGCGAACTCGATCTCCATTTGCAGATGATCGATATCATTAGCAAGCGCATCCTTTAAATCAATTTGTATTGTATCATTTAAATCGGTAAGAGTTTCACGTGTTTTGGATAACGTCAATTGAATTTCCTTATCCTTCACAGGCTGCCTTGAAAGCATTGTATATTTATCCGTTAATTCCACCGCAGAAGGTAAATGCGCATAGAAAAATGGTTCCACATTATAAAACTTTCGCGGGTCTGTCTTCACAATTTTAACAATATTTTTTGAGATACGTGTCATCTCAAGAAGTTGTTTAAAAGCAGATACAGAACGGACACGTAAATAGTTTTGACTTAATGTTTGAATATGCTTATTGGCTGTAGATAATTGTGTTTCAATATGCTTGAACTCTTCTTTTGTGATACCTGCTATTTGCATGACCTTCTTTTTTTGTCTATGTTTCAGCAACGTTGTACTCGTCGCATATGAACCCGCAAACAGTAAACCACCAAGGAAGAATCCAGGATTTGCCGCAATTGCTGCGATAGAAACAGTTGTAAGCGAAATAAGAAAGCTGGCACTATGTCTAGAGAAAAACTGTCCGACACTAAGCATTGTTTCATCCTCCTTGCTTTTCAATATGTCTATCTTCTTATACGAAATAATCGACATAAAGTTTCATTGAAAAATAAACCCTTACATAAATTTTACTGCTAATTGTTAACTTTCTCAATGATAATACATAGAATAAGTGAGATGTTTCGATGGAAAAATAGCGGGAGACCGCTTTTCGATAAAATGTGTGTGAGTCGATTTTCATCAAAGAGACCGATGAGCCGTTGGTTACTATGTTTTTTACTTGAATGAGTGGTTCTATACGGTATATGATCGGTTTTGGTAGTAGTGAGAGCGGTTCTATACGAAATATGATCGGTTTCGGCAGTAATGAGAGCGGTTCTATACGATATATGACCGGTTTTGCCATTAGTGTGAGCATTTTTAATCAACCCAAGAATACATCTAACAAGGTGTGGCTTTTTCTTTTGTCATTCTAAATTGATTATAGAATGTACACCGAATTATCGTCTTTTCCCTTAGCATTTGGGCAAATTGCCTAGATGTTTTTTAAAATAAAAATTTAAAAATTCTAAAAAATTAAAGGGATTTATAAAATAATGCAGAATATAACAATTGTAAACCAAATTATGAAATATATGGAGGATGGAAATGATGAAAAAGAAAAAATCGATGTTGTCTATTTTAGGTGTTCTATTTTTAAGCTTAGGATTAGCTGGTGGTGCAAGCGCGAGTGCTAGCAAACCACATTATGAAAATGACGGCGGTGGAGGTTCATCAAAGCCACCAAGTTGTGTCAAAGCACCTTGCCCAATGCAATAATTAATGAAGATAGAGCATCCATTTAATCGTGGATGCTCATTTTTTATGACAAAATTTTATGAAATACAATGATTTCCACTCATATCATGATTCATGTAAAGTAAGCTATAAAATAATGAAGCGATTTTCTGTTATATATGGTGAGGGGAAATACAAAGTGCCATATAATGGAAGAATTCTTTCCGACAGACTTCATCAAAAATAAGAAGATGTATAATGAAACATCTCCCCAAATTTGAGGACTTCACCAGCCTCATGCGTAATTCTCGCTGCAGAGGTAATTGGTAGCTGAATTTTGACCGCAAGATACAATGTAGCAGATATACAAAATAAAAAGACTGGGGACTTTACCCCAATCTTAAGAAACTTGCCCCCGGAAACGTATTCAAGATAACATATTCAAACTATCAGTAAAGGTGCCATAAACCTTGATAAAATGTTAAAAGGCAAGAGCCAGACTAAACAATGTCTGACTCCATTCGTATATAGCCTTTTAAATCATCGTACATTTCTAATGAAAAGGAATTGGAATCAGCTTGTGGACTGACGCCTTTTTGGACAAAAAGGAGGAATTCATTGAGTGCTTTTTCAGAGCCTTCCACTTCGACCTCAATTTGCTCAGCATTATTTAGTCGACAGTATCCTTTTAATCCTAATTCAATAGCCTTTTGTTTGATAAAGAAACGATAACCTGTGCCGTATACATCACCAAAAAATTTGATACTTGCTCGTTTGTTCACGGGAATACCTCCTACTAGTGAAGAGGGGAATACCTCTTCTTTTTAATGCATAACACGTTCTTTTTCTAAATAGGCAATCAAGTTATTAATATAATAGAGAACATGCTTAGATGCTTCATCCACTTCTTTGAGGTGGACATCTGCTTTTTCGATATTACCTGCTTTATGAGCTTCTGCGGCAAGCTTTGCTGATTCATGGACACGTAAATGGTAGCCATCTAAATCATGATAGTCCTGAAGATGGCCGAAACGTTCTACTGTACGAGGTGCTGTATACCATTTGCCAAGTCGACAGTCTCTATGAGAAGAAACATCATTTGGTTCAACACTTTCAAGACCTAAAAACATGTTATAAATACGCCACTTCCATAAAATGTGATCTGCTTTCGATAATTGAAGAAGGGCAATAGAGGAAAGCTGTACATTATTGTTGGCAATAATATCATTACGGAAACGATTAATTTCTTTCCCTAATAGATGAATATCACTAGATGTATTGTGACTATAATCACGAATATCTTCCTGCAAGCTTGAAATTTCAATCATTCGTGCGGAGACTTCATCAATCGCTGCCGCTTGTTGCTGAGAAATGGCTGCTGTATTTGTTACATCTACATTAATACCCTCAATTGCATGCACTATAGCATTTAAGAGTGGTAACGAATCTTTTGCCTCAACGGTTGCTTCTTTAATAATCGCTGTCGTTTCGGTAATTGAGTTGGACACATCATTAGAGTAACTCTTTAAATGATGTACGTTTGTCGATACTTCACTAAGTGCAGAGACTGTATTTTCCGCAAGCTTTCGTACTTCTTGTGCAACGACCGCAAAGCCTTTGCCATGTTCACCTGCTCGCGCGGCTTCTATGGAGGCATTGAGTGCCAGTAGGTTTGTTTGATCGGCGATTTGATTAATTAATGTTACAACCTGTTCAATATCATTTACCCGTTTTTGCAATTCTGAAAATGATTCGACAATGGACGTAAAGGTTTCTTCCGTTTTAAATATTTCCGCTAAGGCATGCTCAATGGCATTTTTTCCTTTCGTTGCATGATCAACCGATTCAGTCGTTTTCTCAGATATATGGGAAGACATACGTGCTACCTCATTAATAGAAGCGGCAATCTGTTCTGTTGCGGCAGTGGAAGATTGAATTTCTTCATTTTGCTTATCTAAGCTAAACACTAAATCTTTCATGTACATAATTTTTGCATTGACATCCATTAACGAGGATACTTCGCCTACTACGTTTTCAACGATGCGTTCTGTTAATACTTCCACTAGCAATTCTTGATCGACATTGACAGCGGCTTGGAAAGATTTCATGTATTGAAAAGCTTTATTCGGCTTAATTCCGAAATTATGTAAAATATAGGTAGTGATATAGAAGGCAAATTGATTGAATACAACAATTAATTTACCAGGCTCGTATTGATGTTGACGAAATAGATTGAAAAATTTTACCGTTTCATCGACGTAATCATCGTCACGCGTTGCTAAGAAAAACTGTGTTAAGTATTTATTGATATTTTCTTCACTAATGGTTAATTGAGAGGTAGGGGAAATCTCGCTTAAATAATGATGAAAAATGGCATTCATAGAAGGGGTAATATCTTTTAGCTTTTGGTAGAGTGTTTTTAAATGCTCCTCGTCCTGTGAATTGAAGTGATTAAATGCCAATGTTTGATGAAATCGGCCTGTTGCATGTAAATCTGTACCACGTTGAAGTAGCTGTTCTAGCTCTGCTTTCGGTCGAATACTTGAAAACATAAAAATACCTCCCAAAAAGTATGTATAATAAGGTAATAATAGCATAATTCAGGTGGTTTTAATAGACATTTCAGATGTGTTTGATAAAATGAAAATATCTAATGACAGCAAGGAATGGGCAAATATGTATACAATTATTTACATGAAAGCGGACTATGAGCCTTGGTGGAAATTTGAAGGTTGGGAAGCTTTTATTCAAACAGAAGATACATTTGAAACAAAGGAGCTCTTTGAACGAGCTTTACAGCAAAAATTAGCACAATTTCGTTCCTCATATGACAATGAAGTGGCGAAGGAAGGGCAGTACTGGGCGTTTTGGTCTGAGGATGAAAGCTTTTATTGTGAGGCTTGTGATGATGATGCACAAGTATATCATGGGATAATTGCGTGTAAAATAGAAGAGAAGTAAAATAATTTTGAAATAAAATAAAAAAAGATTTTTTCTTTATTTGACAAAATTATGAATGGCGTTTATACTTAAGTTAACAATTTAATTGCTTCACCGGAAACATGAATTCACATATTACAAAAAGTGATCGCGTTAGTTCGGTACTCTTTGTAATATGTGAATTTTTTCAATCGCTGAAGAAATTACATATTGTTCACTTTTATTTTTTGGAGGTTTTCTTAAATGAAACAAGGTACAGTAAAATGGTTTAACTCAGAAAAAGGTTTTGGATTCATCGAAGTTGAAGGTGAAAACGACGTATTCGTACACTTCTCAGCTATCCAAGGCGAAGGTTTCAAAACTCTTGACGAAGGTCAAAAAGTGGAATTCGAAGTTGTAGATGGCAACCGCGGACCACAAGCTGCTAACGTAACTAAACTTTAATTCTCCATAATTAAAATTACTTTCGTTAAACCCAAGACATCCTATGCAAATAGGATGTCTTTTTTGTATCATTTGAAAGTTTATGGATTACAAATCTAAATTTAGGTTAAATATAAAGTAGGGGTAGATAGCTTCGGCAAAGTAGAGGATAGCATTGTAAAAGTGAAGGATAGCAGGGTCAAAGTAGCGGATAGCTCAGCCAAAGTGGAGGATAGCTCCCCGAAAGTAGCGGATAGCCTCTCCAAAGTAGCGGATAGCACCTCAAAAGTAGCGGATAGCCTTGCCAAAGTGAAGGATAGCTTCCCAAAAGTGGCGGATAGCACAGCCGAAGTAGAGGATAGCTCCCCCGAAAGTAGCGGATAACTCAGCCGAAATGAAGGATAAAGCTACCAAACTGAAGGGTAATGTCCCAAAAACAGAGGGATAACCCCTCAAAATGAAAGAAAAACCCCACAAGTATTCAAGATAGCTTGTAAGATAGGAGGCAGATCAATATGGATAACTTAGAGAAACTACCGGATGAGCAGGAGCAGCAAGATTTTTATCAGAAGCTACGTAAGAAATTAGTAGCTTTTCTTGGATCGAAAAAGGGAAAAAGTAATAAGTTTACGCCGTATTTAATGTTTGTGCCTGATTTATTTCATTTATTAGTGAAGACATTAACGGATGCAGGGGTTGATAAAAAAAGCCGTACATTGATAGGGGCGTCCATTGCGTATTTTATATTGCCACTGGATTTGATGCCAGAAGGGTTGCTGGGCTTTGGTGGTTATTTAGATGATATTGTCTTAGCGACATTTGTGGTGAATACGATCATTAATAAATTGGGGCCAGATGTGGTGGAAAAGCATTGGACGGGTGATGACAAGCTGTTACATGTGCTGCAAAAAGTGGCGGAAGTCAGTGATGAGGTAGTGAGTAAAATTCCTGTTAAATCGCCCATTGCTCAGATTGTTAAGCAAGAGAGTAAAGATAAATAATATTATTATGTAAACTAAATTCCGGAATGAACCTGTGTAAGCAGGTTCATTTTTTATGTTGTTCCAGTACATGATGGAGCTGTTGAACTGGTACAAATAGGCCGACACGTCCAATAGGTTCATATTTCATCGTTGCAAAGATAATGCCAATGACCTCGCCATATTGATCAATTACTGGGCTACCACTATTTCCACGATAAACAGGTGCTTGTAACATCACCACTGGTTCTTGCCAATCCTCTAATTGGATTGGTTCGAGTAATGTCCCTTCATTGGCTATACCCGTGAAGGC
>NZ_DAMDAY010000145.1:0-6024 GCF_032093475.1 Lysinibacillus sp.
TTCTATCCACCACTTTTTGTCGGCTATCCTTCAATTTCGGGGTTCTATCCACCGCTTTAAGCGCTATCCTTCAATTTGAGTATTTTATCCACCACTTTTCGATGGTTATCCTTCAATTCTAAGATTCTATCCACCGCTTTAAGCCTATCCTTCAATTCGCGCATTCTATCCTTCACTTTGAGCATTCTATCCGCCGCCCTATCCTTCAATTCCAGAGTGCTATCTCTCAATTCGAAGTTACTAACCCCCGCAATAAGAGCTTTCCTCCCACTACTAAAGCCGCCATTGCGCTCTGCCTCCTGTCACCATTTCAAATATTTTGGAAATATACTATAATTAAGGTAGAAAAGGAGGCTTCATTTCTATGATTATCGGTTTACATCATGTGCAAATTACGATTCCAAAGGGGACAGAGGGGCAGGGAAGAGAATTTTATTGTCATGTCTTAGGTCTTGAGGAAATTGAAAAACCTGATTCTCTCAAAGGGCGTGGGGGATTTTGGTTGCAGCTAGGGCATCAAGAGGTGCATGTAGGTACAGAGGAAGGCTTCGATCGTTTGACGACAAAGGCGCATATTGCTTATCAGGTAGAGGATATTAACGAGTGGCGGGAGAAACTAGCACAACATCAGATCGACATAATAGAGTCCGTGCCAATCCCTCATTATGAACGTTTTGAGTTCAGAGATCCTTTTGGCAATCGTGTTGAAATGATTCAGAAAATCTCGTAAACTGTCCACTTTTGGGCAGTTTTTTTCATGAGAATGTTCCATATGACAACGTACTGAAACATTTGTAATAAAACTGTAAATTCCCTCGATAAAGCCTTTTATAGCAAGTGTTAAGGGGCTCTCCTTTGTTGCTCTGGTAACATTTACCGCGTAGAAGCCCTAGATTTTCATGCTACGATTATTTCCATGGCAAAGCTATACAGGAGAAATCCTACTAGATGCTAAGGAGGTTATTTAATAACATGAATAAACGATTTTTATCTACAACACTTGCCTTAACGATTGGATTGAGTTCATTCGGAATGGTGCAAACAGCATTCCAACCTATCCAAGTAGAGGCTGCTACAACAAATACACAGAACAACGCACAGGCTGTTGCTGCGAAAGCAGATCAATTAATTAAAACTGGTAAAAGCTTAATGGGGCAAGCAACATACAGCAATACGGTATACAAGCCTACATACCCATATAAATTTTCTTGTGCTTCATTTTTAATGTACATTTTCGAGAAAAATGGTGTAGATCTTGGTACGTACAATGAAAATTATATGATTCAGCAAGGGACATATGTAGCGAGAAACCAATTACAAAAAGGGGATTTAGTCTTCTTTAAAAGTAAAAAAACAGGGACAGATCCCGACCATGTCGGCATGTATATTGGCGACAATAAAATCATTCACATGGCTGATCCAAAACAAAATATCATCATCTCTGATTTAAATAGTAAGCCTTATTATAAAGAAAATTATGTATCTGCACGTAGAGTATTACCTACCCTACTATCAGCCAACCCTGCAACAAAAGGCGATAAAATTGTTGAGTATGCGCTGACTTATAAAAATAAAGTATCGATTAGCTCGACAACAAATGAGTCAAGTCTACGATTTACCGCTCCAGCTTTTGTCGATTTCATCTATCGTAAAAGTGGCGTTACACTCGGATCAACTTCTTTAAGTGGTTTAATGAGCAAAGGATCAACTGTAGCGCGTGCTAATTTGAAAAAGGGTGATTTAGTCTTCTTTAATAGTGTGAAAGGTTCAAAAAACCCTTCTCTTGTAGGGATTTATGCAGGCGATCACCGCATCATCATCCCTAATTCCGATGGTGTCATGACAAGAGTATTATTTGTTGATTATTATGCTAAACATTATATTACTGCGAAGCGCGTTATCTCTACTAAATAACTCTACGCCCAGAAGTATAGCAAGCTTTAGTTAGTACACTTATTCAAAAATCTCAGCTTGAAAAAGTTGATTTAGTATTCTTCTCTACCAATAGAAATCACACAAACGGGGATCTATTTAGGGAGTAATCAATATATTAGTATGACAACGACATGGGCACAAAAGAATTTTGTAACAGCTCGACGCGTTTTAAAATAAGTAAGATAATTGGGTGTCTCATTTAATTTTGAGACACCCTTTTGCTCTATAAAGAGTTTTTAAGTGTATTGGCAAATTCAATCATGGATCTACTCGACATCGGCCCTTTTATTAAGACAATCGTGTCCGCATCAAGCTTTGGTTTCAATAGTTCTAAAACGCCTGCTACCTCTTTAAACGTATGAACTTCTGCGTTGGTTCCATCTTTTTGAGCCTGGTCGGCAATTTTCTCTGCCCTTTTGCCGATGGTAATTAATGTATCAATCTTTCTCTCAGCAACCATCGAGCCAATTTCTCGATGATATTTTTCCTCAAAATTACCCAATCTCTTAATATCACCTAAAATAAGAATAACCTTTTTCTCTTTTCCTACTGTATCTAATACTTTTAAGGCTGCCTCTACCGATGTTGGATTATTGGTCCATGTATCATCGATAATCGTACTATCTCCTAGTCCTGTCGTAAATTCTAAATGTCTTGCCATTGGTTTAAAATTCCTTAATCCTGAAATAGCCTGACGAATGGTCAGCCCCATTTCATGACAGGCGGCAATTGCGGCTAACGCATTGTAAACTTGGTGTTCCCCATAGCCAGGGACAAATACGTTATACGTTGTCTCTGCAAATTCAAGTACAAATTTCATACCTGTATTGGCAAATTGTATTTTCGAAGCCTTGTAATCCGCCGAATCCTGTAAACCAAATTTAATAATCTTCCCTTTAAATCGTTTCAAAGATATTGTTTTAATGTTATCATCATCCGCATTGATGATTAACGTGCCATCTTCTTTAATTCCCTCTACAATTTCAGCCTTGGCCTTAATATAACCTTCAAGGTTGAGACAGCCGTCTAAATGATGTACACCAATATTCGTAATAATACCGATTGTTGGCTGATAGATCATACACTGATGTTTAATATTCCCTGTGTTGCCTAAGCCTAATTCAAATATAGCCGCTTGTGTTTTCTCTTCAATACCCGTCAAATAGGGTAATGATTGTCTCGGCTCATTTTTACTGCTGACGGATGCTTGCACTTGCCAATGCTTACTCGCGATATGCTTTAACATCTCTTTTGTTGTTGTTTTACCACAGGTTCCTGTCAAAGCAACAACCGGAATGTCAAACAGACTCCGATAATATTCGATAAAAGTCCAATAGGCCTGCGTAACGCTTTTGACTTGTAAAACGGTTGTATTGTCTAAGGCGTTTTTTAACTCAGTAGACGGCTTATCAGATATGATGAGGGACGGACCTTTTCGATCAATCTCTTGCCAGTTAATTTGATCACTTCGACTTACAAACAGAAGCGTATGACTTTTCGTTAAATCATGCCGATTATAGTAGATTGCATGCTGAACAGACCATTGATCTGATCCATGAATGAGCTTTCCCTGTAGTACATTCCTAAGTTTTTGCACACTAATCGGTTGCAAGTGTACTACGCCTCCTCTCTTTATCAATCTTATAGATGATTTGTTCCTTCTCTTGATTCAGAGTGTTGTTTTCTGATCAATTACTATACCTTATTAGCGCTTCTTTCTATGTGGCACAGTCAATATCCTATATTGTCAGAAGCAAGTTAATCTGCGGGTGGTGTAGGTTTAAGCTTTAGCTCCGTTGCTAGTTTTGACACCTGTTTACTATACATATCACCTTTTATGAGAACAATCGTATTCTCATCCATAATCCCCTGCAATAACGGATAAACGAGCGTGCTATTTTTAAATGAATAAACAGGCTTGCTAAACCCTAGCATTACTGCATAATCCGCCATAATCTTGGCATGCTCCCCAATAGTTATCAAAACATCCGCACCAATACGATGGATTAATTCACCCGCTTGCTCGTGAATAACATAGCCCCATGAACCTAAATCCGTAATCGTCCCTATCACAGCAATTTTCTTCTTGCCATCCCCTAGCTCATTTAATACTTTTAAAGCAGCCTCTAAGGAGGTGGTTGTAATACTCCAAGTATCATCCAATAACATCGAATGATTGATGCCCTCAAAGAGCTGGAGTTGTTTTTTCAATTGGCGGAATGACTGAAGTTGTTTTGCTGCAACTGGAATAGGTACCCCCATGTCATAGACTGCTGCGATGGCAGCAAGGGCATTATAGACCTGATGTTCACCAAATCCTGGTACAAGAATGTCATAGCTTTGTCTGTCATACTGAAGAACAAATTTCATGCCCTTTTGATAATACTGAATATGACTCGCTCGAAAATCACAGGATTCATGCTTTCCCACCTTTATCAAGCGCCCACTAAATCTAGAAACATCTAGTTTTTTAGTATTGATATCCTCCGCATTAATAATTAACGTACCTTTAGGATGAATAATGTCTAGCATTTCTCCCTTTGCTTGAATATAGCCCTCTAATGTTTTGCAATAATTTAAATGATGGGCTCCGATATTAGTAATAATCCCGATCGTCGGTTTGAAGTATTTCCCAGCATTTGTAACATCACCTGGTGAGCCAACAGCCGTTTCAAATACGGCTGCCTCTGTATCTTCCTCAATACTTAGTAAATATTGCAATGATGCCGTTCTTGAATTACTGCTCAATGTAGTAGCGGTCACTTTATGCTCTGCTGAAAGAATATGTTTAATCATCTCTTTTGTTGTTGTTTTCCCCGAAGTTCCTGTAATCGCTACAATGGGGATCTGGAACTGATTGCGATAAAAATGAACAAACTTCCAATAGGCCTCATTTGCATTCGCTACCTGTATCATATTAACTTGGTTTGGAATGTCATTTGGCCGATAAGCTCTATCGGTCACTAGCACTAGAGGAGAAAATGGCTCAAGATTTTTCCAATTGACAATGCGTTTACTAGTAAAAAGGGCCGTATTAGGTTTTTTTACTTGTTTTAATCGATAAGCACCATGCTGAATCAGTAAATCCTCTGACCCTTGCACTATATAGCCTGTCGTAATCATTGCTAAATTTTTCACCGAAAGAGGCTTCATATCTTTTCTCCCTCCTTTCTTTTCTAGTATATGTAACCTCCTAAAAGTTGCTTGGATGAAGTCAAGATACATAACTAGGAGAAATCTATTTCGTTGCATATATATAAAGGTGATTAAGTATCTAAGTACCAATAGAAGGAGTGATATACCTGAAAGCAATTGTATTTATCGGTACAAACAAATCCGGGTCTAGCCGTGAAGCGACGAGAGCAGCAGAAAAATTAGGCTACTTCACAGTACTTTTTACTAATAATGAAAAACAACTTCAGCAGCGACGAGCCTACCCTGACATTCATAAAATGATACTCATTGATACTTTGAATATTGAAAGAATGAAAGAGGAAATTGATAAACTAGGGAAAACCGGATTAGACATTAAAAGTATCGTTAGTTTTGTGGATCCATTTGTCCATGTTGCCTCTATGCTATGTGATGAATTTTGTCATAACTACACCTCCTCCTCCGCAATTGAAATCATGGAGGATAAAGAAAAAACGAGAAATTATTTAAAAGACCAGCCATACTCACCAAAGTTTTCGCTCATGAAGCCCAATGAACCTATTGCTAACAATTGGACTTTTCCATTAATCGTGAAATCACCAAAATCAACAGGCTCAAAAGATGTACTATTAGCAACGGATGCTGATCAACTTAATAACCACCTCAAATCATTACGTAGTAAAAACCCCTATGAATCGATCATGATTGAAGAGTATTTGGAGGGCCCTCAATACTTAGTGGAGGCTGTTGTGTATCAACGGCAGCCACATGTGATTGGCATAATTGAGCAGGAAATTACCCAAGGGAAACGCTTTATCATTACAGGCTATGGTGTATTGGTGAAAGCTCCTCAAGACATTCGCGCGGGAATCGAGGAAGTACTCCACTCCATTGTAAAGGCCTTTGATTTAGAAAATGGGGCGCTCCATTTAGAGC
>NZ_DAMDAY010000145.1:6034-10588 GCF_032093475.1 Lysinibacillus sp.
AGAGCTTCGATTAACCCAAAACGGTTGGAAACTCATCGAAATTAATCCGCGAATATCTGGGGGCGCCATGAACAATATGCTCCAGGCTGCTCTTGGCTTTAGTTTAGTAGAAGAAACACTGAAACTATTGCTTGGTCAACAGCCTAATTTTCAGCCAAGGCATAAAAAATTTGTCTATACAAAATATGTCATTGTAGAAAGTAAAGGGGTTTTAGAGAAGGTGATTGGTAAGGCGAGAGCATCCAGATCCACAGGCGTCGTAGAAGTATATGTGAAACCTAGAAAAGGAACGCTCCTAACGCCACCTTTATCAATGGGTCACCGCTATGCCTATGTTATTGCACAAGGAGCCACATTGAAGGAAGCTAGAAATCATGCTATCAACGCAGCAAAGGAAATCAAATTTATATTGAGAGTTTAAAAAAAATATCCCGAATAATTGCCGCTTGCAGTGGACAGTTACTCGGGTTTTTTTATTTTTATTAATGGTTTATTCTTCTCTAAATGTTTGATCTAAAAATTTCACGGTTTCAAACATATTCGTTTTACTAGCACCTTTCACGAGAATGGTATCATGAGGCTTAATGAGCTTTTCTAGGAGGGCATGTAATTGGTCCTTATTAATAAAATGATGTACCCTGGATGGGTCCATGCCCTTGGCGATGGCGGCATTGCTCATTTCATCTGTCCTAAATCCATAGGTAATGAATTCATCAATTCCAACATCATATACATATTCCCCAACCTTTTTATATTCTTCTTCCCTTAAAACACCAAGCTCACGCATTTGCCCAATAATGGCTACCTTCCGATTTTTAGCAATATTGGTTAGCACATCAATCGCTGCACGAACTCCTTGTGGATGGGAGTGTACTGTATCATCAATAACTGTAATATCATCGCGGCAGTTATAGATAGTTAAGCGTCTTGGTGGTTTTTTAAAGTTGAGTCCAGCCTGAATATCGAGTGCACTGAACCCTAAAAGATCAGCCACTGCAACTGCATTCAGAGCATTGTAAACATGATGTTCTCCTAAAATAGGAATATACATTTCTATCTCTTGACCATGTAGCTTCATTTTAAAGGACATGCCGATATCCTTATACTGTAAATCATAGGCACGATAGTCCGCTTCCTTTTTAATGCCCACCGTGATGATTTTCCCTTTAAATTGCTGTGTCTCTAAATACCTTGAATTATCATCATCCTGATTGACAATGAGTAAACCTTGTTGATCCATGCCATGAATCAATTCCGACTTCGCCTTCGCTACGCCTCTTACATCGCCATCAAAATTACCGACATGCGCTAAACCGATATTTGTAACAATACTAATATTCGGCTGGATTATGCTACAGTGGTTCGTAATAATACCAGGGTAGGCCATACCATATTCTAATACGACCGCCTGGTGTGAATCATTGATTTCTTCCTTATGCTTTTTCGTATGCTCTGTCGTATTCCAATAATCCTTCGACTCAAAAACATTCCATTTTTTCGATAAAATCGACCCAACAAATGCCTTTGTCGTTGTTTTCCCAGCACTTCCGGTAATCGCAATAATCGGTATGCTTTTCTTTTCTGCAGGCTGCTGATTTTGTTGTTGAACGATCTCCTTCTGCAATTTTTTATGATTTTTCGCTAAATACATAGCATAACGAATAGAATGGATGACAACATCTAATTCCAAGTAAAAAGCAGGAGGACAGCCTGGTCGCCAATTGACCTCATACATCCAAATTTTTTGCTGCTGATCTAAACCTACGTCAATGCCAATTTCATCAATGACTTCCCCAAACTTCTCCATTTGAATCTCATCCAGATGATGGGCCAACGCTAATGAAAAATGCTCTAGCATTCGACGAATATTATAAGCTTCTTCCTTGAACTCCTGCTCCAAAAAAGGATCTAAGTAATTGGTAAAGCCACCATTATTAATATTCGGTATAATAGAGCCATTAGGCGCGATCCTTGGGTATACTGTCGTCACTACCCATTTACCTTCACCATTTTTTTGTACATGTAGCCGGAAATCATAGACTTGACCCGATTTAGTGATTGATTGAATATAGGGCTGCATTATAAAGGTGCCAGCCGCAAGCTGCTCCTTTAGTAATGCATCTAATTGAGGCTTTGAATAGGTTGTATTCGTACTATCCTTTCTCACATCAAAATGCTTTGTTCCTGCCTTCGTAATAAAATAGATACCTTTACCCTTGCGTCCATCAATTGGCTTAAACACAACCTTTTTATAATAATTGATAAACTTGTGAAATACATCGACATCCTTCACAATTTCTGATGGAATCAAATACTGTTCAAATTCCTTTGCTTCCTTCAATCGCTTCATTACATTCCATTTATTCCCTATTGAATGAGTCGTAAATGGAATTTCTTCTTTTAAACGATCAATAATCTCTTTGGACACGGATAATTTCTCTGGACTCCCTGCATTATAGATCACATCTGGAAAGGGCATCGTTTTTTCATGCCATTGTCCATCCTCATAAACTTTAGCGCGAATGGAACGTTTGGCAAAATCAACACTTTTAGGTGTGAAGTAAAAAAACTGTGCCCCTTCTGCCTTTGCAACTGCTGCATAGGCATACGACTTGAGGACTGTGGTTGGATCAAGTCGATGATGCAGCATACCAATAATCGTCATAGCTAAACTTCCTTTCATTAGAGTCTCTCTCTATTACATTCACTTTCTATCCCTTACATCGAGACAGATGCTCTAGCTTAGTAGTATAATCTGGCGCTACCATTTAGGCTCAATGATAAATTTCCCTTTCAGCATGTCTGGCTTTAATAGCTGAATCGCAGAAATGCCACTAAGTTCAATGGATTTTTCCGTACTTGTTTTTTCTAACCTCACTACATCCGCCACGGAATTGGTATCATTGCCTTCATAATCGAAGGCACGTAACAACGACACGGTGCCACGACAACGCTCCTTATCGACTGCCTCAATACGAAAAAACTCCGTTTCAAACTGTTTCACTGTATCCATTAACCTTAAATGAGCGCCACTGTTTGTAATTAAAAAAAAGGGAATCGTATCACTCCCAACGATTTTGACAAGTAACTGACCGAAATATTTAGAATGAAAGTTCATCATAATATCCTGAAGATCCTTCAAATCACTTAAAGCTTCGCATAAAAAATGATTTCTTTTCTTCTCACTATTCAAATAATAGCCCCCTCCCTAGTCTGAATAAGTGTATATATCCATGTAAATTGCCCTCTCGTTATAATATGTAGCAATAAAAAATATGACGACTAATTCACAAAGAAACAAAAAAACCTCTCCCATTGAAATGGAGAGGTTGTTGTTATGAGATTAGGAGATGAACACTGCTAGAAGATCTTGTAGATCATACTGTACTATTGTCTCCAGGGTCTGATGTCCTGTACCAAAAGGTAATTGCTTAGTGATTGCGTTAGGAATGACTAATGTATACAGCCCCGCTGCTACTGCTACTTGTGCGCCATTCGGTGAATCCTCAATTGCTATAGCCTCATTAGCCTTTATCCCTAACTGTTCAAGGGCCTGCAAGTAAAGCTCTGGATCCGGCTTAACATTGGTCACAGTGTCAGCAGTACAATAACAATCAAAAAAATCTCGAATGCCAAGCGTATCAACATATTGATCGATCCACTGGCGGCTAGAGCTACTAGCTAACCCAATTTGTAAACCCGCTTCCCTTGCTTGCTGTAGCCACGTTAAAATACCAGGTCTTACTGTTTCCTTGGCCATTAGCTGCGCATGGCTTTGTTGAATCGATGTTTGAAATGCCTCCACATCCAATTCAATGTGATGATGTGTGACAAGATATGTATAAGGATTAAACTCTTGAAGATTGGTCCCAAGGCATTTTGCATATGTTGCCAACGATAAGTCAACCCCATATTGGGCATAGGCATCTCTAAAAACAGTATACCACGCCGTTTCCGTATCAATAATTGTACCGTCAAAATCAAAAATAATGGCTTTAATCATCACATATCCCCCTATTCCGTATCTGTGTATCCTGCTTCTTGTGGTGCTATCCATTGATTCTGGCCAGCTATAATTCGATTTTCGATGGCTATTCATCTATCACGCTAGATTCCTGCTTTTTTGCGGGGCTATCCTTCGATTTCGGCCGGCTATCCGCCACTTTTCTACCACTATCCTTCTACACGCTAGATTCCTGCTTTTTTTGCGGGGCTATCCTTCGATTTCAGCCGGCTATCCGCCACTTTTCTATTCCTATCCACCGCTTTTGGACGGCTATCCACCACTTTTCTTTCGCTATCCGTCTACATGCTAGATTCCTGCTAGATTGCGGCGCTATCCTTCGATTTCAACCGGCTATCCGCCACTTTTCCATTCCTATCCGTCTACACGCTAGATTCCTGCTTTTTTGCGGCGCTATCCTTCGATTTCAACCGGCTATCCGCCACTTTTCTATTCCTATCCACCGCTTTTGGACGGCTTTCCACCACTTTTCCATCTCTATCCGTCTACACGCTAGATTCCTGCTAGTTTGCGGGGCTATCCTTCGATTT